>NZ_JBTXLS010000016.1:0-55109 GCF_054871665.1 Myroides sp. LJL115
CTGATTTGTGTGTTATCTTTGTCTTTAGTGGCGTATTTATATCGAATATATCGCTTAATCTTAAAATAGCCAGGTACGTAGTCTAATACATCTGTAGTTTCTGTACCTATACATAGCTTATCGGATAGATCTCCCTCTGGGTATATTTCTATTTCTTCTACAGGTAAGTGACTAGGAAGACTAGCTCTTCCTGGGTGTTTTTTCTTAGCTCTAGAGTAAGTAATCTCTTGCTTGATGATTTCTTCTTGTTCTTGAAGAACTTCAGCTTGAACCTCTAAAGGTAACTTGGTTTGATTGGGATCTTCAAAACGTTCTCTACTTTGACCAAACTTCATACGTTTAAGAAGTTCTACTAAGTATTCTAACTCTGCGATTTTCTCCTTTTGCTTTTCAAGCTCTCCTTCGATTTTAACACTAGACTTCTCTTGTTTAGCAATAAGCTTTTCTTGCTTCAAGAATACTTTCTCTTGTTTAGAGATAGATTTTTGTTGTATGGAAATAGTCTTTGACTGCTCTTTTATAAGCGCCAAAAGGTATCCATCCGATCTAGTACTACTAGAGAGATAAAATAATTATTCTACAAGATGTACTAGATCGGATGGATACATATTATTGATAATAATACAATTCTTTGTAAGAGAATAATTTTAACTAGTGAAAATCAAACCTTAGACTGAAATATCTAATTTACCCACGATTATTCCCGAAATGGCAATATAAATCAGAGCAATTTCCTTATAAAGATGACATCAAAAAGTGAGACTTGTATAAGAAAAGTACATTCACTATATCAAAACATTAGCAACAGATTTCAAGGCTTATTGAAATTATATGACTGAAAATTTACTTAAAAAGAGGACTAGTAACGTATAAAAAAAAACTCCCCTAAAAGTTTTAAAATTTTACTTCTAGAGGAGTATTATAGATATAAATCATTTGGACTAAATAGTAATCTACTTTCAAACAAAAGGAAACTACTAAAAAACTTATTACTTCTTAGTAGATTTTACTTCCCACTCCCAAGCGCTTTTTAGCATTTGGTCTAATTCATAGGTAGGTTGCCACCCAAGTAATTCTCTAGCTTTAGTATTATCTGCCCAAGCTTCATCTACATCACCAGGTCTTCTTGGCATAAATTTATAAGGTAGAGTAATACCGTTTGCCTTTTCAAAAGATTTTACTAATTCTAAAACAGAGTATCCTCTTCCATTACCAACGTTTATACTCTCTACATTTTGCTGGTTGCGATTTTCAAATAATCTAGATAGAGCTAGTACATGGGCTTTTGCTAAATCCACTACGTGAATATAGTCTCTCACACAAGTACCATCTGGGGTATTGTAGTCATCTCCATAAATGGATAAAAACTCTCTTTTACCAGAAGCTGTTTGAGTAATATAAGGAATTAGGTTATAAGGTACACCTAATGGAGACTCTCCGATCTCAATAGAATCATGAGCGCCAATTGGATTAAAGTAACGAAGTAAGATCGATTGTAAGTTAGATACTCTAGCTACATCTTGAATGATCTCTTCTCCTATTTGTTTAGTATTGCCATAAGGAGATAAAGCTGACTTAATACTCTCGTTTTCATTAATTGGAATTTGCTCCGCATAACCGTATACAGTACAAGAAGAACTGAAAATTAATTTATCAATATTTCGCTCCCCCATTTGCTCCAATACATTAATTAGAGTAAATAAATTGTTCTCATAATACATTAAAGGCTTCTGCATACTTTCTCCAACTGCCTTAGAGGCCGCAAAGTGAATTACCCCATCAATATTAGGGTGTTTCTCAAATAAAGTAGCTACTTGTCCTTTGTCCCTTAAGTCTACCTTTTCAAATAAAGGTGTTTTACTAGTAATCCTAGTTATACCATCTAATACTTCTAAAGAAGCATTAGATAAATCATCTGCAATGATTACCTCATATCCTTGTTGTTGCAATTCTACAACCGAGTGCGAGCCAATAAACCCTAACCCTCCTGTTACTAAAACTCTTTTCATAGTGTTATAAAAAAGCGCCTAAATAGCGATAGTATATTCTTCTGTCTATTATTCAAAGGCAAAGATAATTGTAAAAACTAGCAATACCCTATTTTACTCTAATAAATAAAATTACGATTATATAACCATTAAATCTGAAAAGAAAAACTATCTATTATACTAAATACTTTTAAACAAAAATAAAAAAGACCTACAATTGTAGGTCTTTAAAACAATATTATTCTTCACCAGTCTGAAGCTTTTACTTCAGTAGAAATTAATCTAGAAGTTAATATATACGTACTTCTCAATAAAAGTACTAAAAATTCAAATCAATAGGGTGCTAATTACTTCTCTTCTTTAGAAATAACATCTAATAACGAATAAGTTACCGCATAAGAATTCCCTTTGATACTTTTTTTAACTTTTAACTCATAAGTAAAGTCTTCCTCATAGTCAAATCCTTCAATTTTCATTATTGGAAAAGAATCTGATTCCTCTTCTTCTTCCCCTTGTTCTTGTACTAACATAGCTAATTGTAAGTCAGAACTTAGGATATTTTGTACTTTAACTAAGTAAGGCGAAACAGTTAATAGTAGTTCTTCCTCACTTGGGGTTACAACTGCTTCTTTTTTTGAAAGCAAAGCTACAAACTCAAATTGAGTAGAGAGTTCGCCTTGGTGATTGAAAGTCGTTTTATAAGTACCTACTTTGTACTGATATCCTTTTTCATATTCTATGTCATGATAAAAGTCATTATCAGCTATTAGTAATGAAATGTCATCCTCTTTACCTTCTGTAAATAATATTCCTTCTACATAAAGGTTATCAATTAGTGAGGATTTAGCGTAAGCTGTTTCTGGTAGAATATTAATCTCAACAGGTTCTTTCCTTCTACCACTCTCGTTATTATCATCTAAAGAGCAGCTTACACTTACAAGACTGATCATCATTAAACATAATACTAGGGCAATTCTTTTCATTTGGTGTTTAGGTTAAGGTAATTAATAGTTAAAATGCCTTACTACGTAAGACGGGCGCAATCTACAGCAATTTGAAAGTATTACCAATTTCCACTTAATAAAAAATTAATAAACAGTTATAAAAATATTCAACCTTTTTTCACTGATACGCTTATAACAAAATATAGAATTTAAACTACGTGTTGCATTTTACAAAGAAAAAGCATGCTGTCACAACTTTCTTTACTAAAACCTAAAACTTCAGCAGTATTTTAGAAGCAAATTTCAAAACTGTAGTTACATCCAAAATAGGGTAAATAATTTCATATGAATAACCTTATTAATCATAGTATGTGAAATCATTTCCAATATGTTGATTTTGTAAAGTATTGAAATAAATTATATGACTTGCGATATTTGACAGTCCCCACTATTAGGTTTTCGCAATCATTAACATACATTGAAAGTAATAAATATTTTCTAAAAGCAGGTCTTCATAAATAAAATAACCTTTATGACAGATGCAATTTTACAGTCCCCACTATTAGGTTTGTACTGCCAATGGTAGACCATGAAAGAAGTATTGCTATTGTGTCATACATTCGTACTCTTAAAAAGTAATAATCATTCTACTAAAGATAAAATTATTAGTACAGTAACTAAAGAAAAAGGGAATCTAGTTAGTTATCTAACTTAGAACTAGTTCTAAAAAAAGGAAAATTAACAATGATAATAAAGTAATATACAATAAATCAGACAACCTATGTACTCTAAGTTCACTAGATAATCCTAAAATAAGGAAGCTACATGAAATTATAAATTAATATAAAATACCTAGAACTTAATTATTCAGATAATTAAACAAAAAAAGCTATTTCAACTTTAAAGTAAAACAGCTTTTTAAAATTTATTTTTATGGATATACTATATCCTTATATACAATTTACAGGTACGTTTTGAAGCAATTCTGCAGCACCTTGATCTAGTACAAACTCTACATGACCAAATCCCTTAAGGTAAGTGGCTGGAACCTCAGAGGAAATATTACCTTCTAAAGTCTTTTGCATAATTTCTGCTTTTCTAGCACTAAGAGCTAATAGAATAATTTCTTTTGCCTCTGTGATAGTTTTAATCCCCATAGTAATAGCGTGGGTAGGTACGTTATCTAAACCATTAAAGTCATTGATCGCGTCACTACGTGTTAAATCATTTAGAGTAACTAAACGCGTTGGGGAATCTACTAAAGAACCTGGTTCGTTAAAACCAATATGTCCAGTTCTACCAATTCCTAATAACTGCATGTCTAATCCACCAAAGTCAGCTATTTTCTTATCGTAAATTAAGCAATAGTCCTTAATAGCCTCATAGCTTAAAGTACCATCAGGGATATGAATATTATTTTTATCTATATCAATATGATTGAATAAATTATTCTTCATAAAGTTGACATAGCTTAACTCCTCTACAGGTTGCATAGGATAATATTCATCTAAATTAAAAGTAACTACGTTTTTAAAACTTAGTCCTTCATTTTTATGTAAGCGTATTAATTCTTGGTAAACTCCTTTTGGGGTAGCTCCTGTGGCTAAACCTAAAACAGCAGCTTCTCCTAGTTGCTGTTTGTTTTCAATAATAGTAGCAATTCTACCCGCTACATAAATAGAAGCTGTTAAATCATCTGAATAGACTTTAATAGCCTCTTCATTTAAAGCTCTGGATGGATTATAAATATTTTTCATCTACATTAAATAGTGTGAAACAATTAATTCTTATACACAGTAAATCTCTATACTGCGGCACATAGCTGATTAAACTTAAAAGCTACTGCCACCGAATATTATTTATTCGTTTACAAGGTGTTAGTAAGAAGTAACTTTTATTCAACAATATCATAGCAAATATGTGAACTTCAAAAGTACATAAATATTCGCACATAACACCATAAATCTTGTAAAAGTGCACTTTTTAAAAGGCAAAAAATATGCCATAATAAGAATATACTAAAGTTTAAAGATACTATTTGTTAATGTCTAGGGTAGCACCGTATATTATATGACTCTAAAATAAGCCCATTCAAAAGTTTTATTATTGCTTATGTAGAAAAATTGCTATTTTTACAGTTGTTTATACCAAAACTTGCTAGTATAAAACGAATAAAAAAATATGAAAATAGGAATAACATTTAGTGCATTTGATTTATTACATGCTGGCCATATAAAAATGCTTGAAGAAGCAAAACGCCAATGTGATTATTTAATCGTTGGATTACAAACAGACCCTACTTTAGATAGACCTGAAAAAAACAAACCTACTCAAAGTGTGGTCGAACGCTACATACAACTAAAAGGATGTAGATTCGTTGATGAAATCGTACCTTATGCTACAGAACAAGATTTAGAGGACATACTTAGGTCATTCAAGATAGATGTAAGAATACTGGGAGACGAATATGCACATAAGAATTTCACTGGTAGAAATTACTGTGAGGAAAAGGGAATATTCCTTTATTACAACACAAGAGATCATAGATTCTCTAGTAGTTCCCTAAGAAAAGAAGTAGCTGAAAAAGAGAATAGTAAAGTAGTAAATTTAAAATAGATAGTAAAATTTTTGATACATAGCTTTATAAAGCCTTACGACAATAAAAGAAATCACATAAAATTACAAGGACTGATTTCCACAAAAAATCGGGCAAAAAGTATTTAAAAGTTTCTCTAAGTTTTGAGGTACAGTCCAAAAATACGCAGTTCTTTTGGCGGAATATATACCATTATTTTAGTTAAATCTGTTCCCCTTTTGTACTACCTACTTTTTTCTTTGCACGAAACAATTCAGATACTTAGACTTAAGTTTGTTATTCTATAGTAGGCTTTGGAGAAATAAGTTCTTGCAGTATAAAAATCCTCCTTTCTACTGTTTTTTCGTTATACCATACTTAGTGTACTAACAGTACATTCTAAACTAATTAAATTTAATATGTTTTAGTAAAATCAACAAAACTCTATTCATTTTTCAGAAATTGAACTTTGTTGATTTTATTATCACATTAAAATTCTACAATATTATTAAATATTCAATCTTTATGATGGTTTATTTGTAGATCTAACTATCTGAAACTTATCTTTAAGCTTTAAAAAACTACTCTCTATATACTTATAGCTTAAATGGGATACCAAAATAGACAAAAGAGTGACAACAACAAATACAGAAACAAACCTCATTAACTCTGACTCTATAATTAATAAAACCTTACTTTTCTGTAATAAAAAAATAATTAATGGATGATAAACATAAATACCAAAACTTAGAATTCCTAAAAAATCTAACCACGGCTTTTCTAAATCAAAAAACTTATAATTTCCATTTACCTGACCTATAATAATAACTGAAGTAACTAACGTAATAATCATTCCCTCAAAAACATGATTATAGAAGCTGAAAACATTTAAAACCGCAGATAATAGTATAAGCCATGCTCCTATTTGCACGTATTTATTTGATAGAAAATCTATTATCCTATTCTTATTAAATAATAATATTGCTACTAAACCGCCTATCATCATACTATCAAATTTATTTATAGAACTTAAATAAGCTGGGAAACTAAATGGTACAAAATACCATAAAAGAACTCTTAATATAAACTGACCAATTACTAAGTAAACAACAATCTTAAACATTTTTTTTATCTTGGCTAACCAAGGCCAAAACAAATAGAATTGTTCTTCAACACCAATTGACCAAAAGTGACCTAATAAAGGGATTGGAAATCCTCCAATGTAGGGTATATTAGCAAAAAAAAGTAAATAAAAAGCTAAAGTAGAAAAAGGAGGGAAATTCTCATTAAAAAAATAAAATGTAACAAATACTAGTATTATATATAAATAATACAAAGGCCAAATTCGCAAGATTCGTCTTATATAGAAAGATTTAACATCAATAGTTTGAGTTTTTGCAATTTCTTTCTTTATCAAAAATGTTATTAAAAATCCTGATAAAACGAAAAACATTGTTACTCCATATTCACCTAACTTATAAGCTAAGTGATTACCATTATCATCAAAGCCAAATAAAGAATATTTCTTTATATTAAAATTGTTTAGAGCTAAATTACAATGAGAAAATAGTACAGCTAACGCAGCAATTGCACGTATACCATTTAATCCTTTTAAATAAATCATAATATTTTAAAATTAAAAATAAGAATATCTATTTAATATATTCCTAAATATAAGTCAGCTTCAAGGATTTAATCTTGCTACTGACAAAAAACACACTTTTATTAATTAATCGTAAATGTTGTCTCTGCTATATTAAGTAGCACTTTAATATACCAAATACTATGGATGACTAAAGAAGTCTAATTTCCAAAAACCTCTCCTTTCCAAACTACTTTTCCGGGATTTAAAATACTGCATTGCTTCACAATAGCAAAACCAGCTACATAAGAACCCGGATAAGTACAAACGTAATCTCCAACAATAGCATCATGATCTATAGTCACATTGGCATTTATAATACAATGTTTACCTATTTTGGCTCCAGCTTGTACAACCGCGTTTGCTAAGATAACTGTCCCTTCACCTATTTCAGCAAGTTCAGAAACATAAGCTTTGGGATGGATTACAATATCAAATTTATGTTTAATCTTAGTTGCGATTTGCTTTCTTACTTCATTGTTTCCAACTGCAATCACTAGCGATGCATTTGGCTCATATTGTGAATCGTAAGGATTAGTAGCATCATCAATAAATTCGATTAAACACTCTTGCTTATTTTGCCTTATAGCATCAGCAACTACTTTACCATGCCCACCATTACCGTATACAAGTACTTTCTTCATACTTAAATATTTTTTAAAAATCTTCTAATAATACGATTCTTGATTAGTAAATAGATAACGCTCAAGCCAATTATTAAGGTCAAAGAAAAAAATATTTGTATCATAATAGTTTTTGTTGAGATAAAGATTACTCCACAACCTATTATAAGCTGCAATAGACCATAAGTAAAAGCTACGTAAAGCTTGTTTACTTTGGCTTCGTTACTCAAATACTGATAAAGATGAGATCTATGGGCTTTGAATATATTTTCTTTCTTTACAGCTCGTTGAAAAATAGTCCAAACTGCATCTATACCATAAACTGCTAAAAATAGAATATAGATAAAATTACCAGTAGATATTATAAGCTGCCCTAAGAGAAATATAACGATAAAAGCCATACAAACACTTCCAACATCTCCAGCAAATGCTTTGGCTTTATTTCTAAAATTAAAGTAGCTAAAAACTAACGCTCCTACCATCGTATAATATATTAAATTAGAATCAACAAATCCTATATCCGTGTTAACAAAAGCTAATAAGCCTAAGACAACTAAACTATACCAGCCTGTAATACCATTGATTCCATCCATGAAATTATACACATTAATGATACCTATAACACCTATCAAAACAGGAAGAATCCATATCCAGTTCATTGAAAATAAGTCCCATTGATAAAACATAAGTAAAACTGATACTAAATGTACGCATAATCTAGTTTTATTAGACAACGAGTAAATATCATCTAAAAAGCTAATCAAAGTAATAGCAGTTAGTCCGAGCATAAAAAAAGGATAAGAAAATCCTGAATATATAAAATAGAGTAAAACGGCAAAATAAAATATCACCCCACCACCTCTTAATGTTATTTGTGTATGTGAACTACGCTCGTTTGGCTTGTCAATAATATTATATGTATCTGCTACTTTAAAATAAAGCAATTCAATAACCATTAAAACAGCAAAAATTAAGATATATTCCATTTTTAATTTGAATTATTTTGTGAATTTCTCACAAAAGAAAATTTATTTTTTAAAACTTCTTATAGTCGATTCTAGTCCACCGACAGCATCTATAGGTAGTTTCCTAATATCTAGAACCTTCTTGATTTTACAATTGCTAACTAACAAATCATTTGTCATCTTACCTAACCGCTTACTATTTAATGGAATTGGTAGGTAATCTCCTATTTTTGCGAAAAATATAATTAACGACTTGGGTAAAGGTAAACTTCTAACCTTTCTTCCACTTACTTTACTAATTATAGAAACTATTTCGGATGTAGATACCGGTTCATCATCACAAATATGATATATTCCAGAATCGATAATGTCAATATTTTTTATAATCTCTTCAATAAAAAAACTGAAGTTATCAATAGATAAGAAAGAACGCTTATTATCAAAAGCAGCAAGTGGATAAGGAACTCCTTTGCTTATTATTTTATATAACAATGTTAGATTTCCTTTATCGCCTTGGCCATGCACCATAGTGGGTCTTAAAATAATAACCTTTTTATCTTTGGGTAAATCTTGGGATAATAAGAACTCTTCAGCAGCTCTTTTTGAACTACCATACAAAGATTCGGGTCTACATAAACTCTCTTCTGTTAAGACCTCAATGCTGTTGTTTTCCTCCACAGCAGCAATAGAACTAATATGAATAAGTACTTTAGCATTAGACTCTATAAAATCTTTATATATAAGCTGTACTATCTCAAGGTTAACAAAATTAAACTCACTTTCAGAAGCTACACCACCGTGATCATGAGCTTTTCCAACCAAATTAATAATAATGTCATTTTCATGAATATAGCTTAGATTATCTAAACTACGAAGTGAAGAACCTTGAACTGTAAAATTTTCATCAAGATGATTTTTCAAATTAGAACCTATGAAACCAGTATTTCCATAAATTAAAATATTATTGTTCATTTTAAATATATATTATTTAATTGTGAAAGTAAATGGAATTAATTCTTCTTTAGAAGAATATCCTTTAAAATAACTTCCCAGACTAATTCTTGCTTAAAATTTTCTAAGATCCACTCTCTTCCATTTTTACCATGTTCTTTACGTTTGCCAGGATTATCTATATAATAACTAATCTTATCAGATAAATCTTTTTCTGATATATTTGAAAAAACACCAGTTACTCCTTCTATAATTGAATCTTTACATCCAGTAGACCTTGTTGTGATAATTGGTAATTCCATAGACGAAGCTTCAAGAACAACTGTAGGAAATCCTTCTCTATATGAGGGTAATACAAATATATCCATCAAGTTATAATATAACTTAGTATCTTTCTGATTACCAGTAAGAATTATTGAACTCTCACCCTCCATAAATTCTAATACAGAATTATCTAAACCATCTCGCTCATCGAGAGGGCCTACTAATAGTAAGCTTATATTAGAATATTTTTTTAATAACTCTTTCCATGCTTCAACCAATTCACGTATTCCTTTATCTTTTGACAACCTGCCAACATAGCCTATAACTATATTATTTTCAGGAATACCTACTTTCCTTAATAATTTTACTTTATCTTCGGAGTTAGATTTGCTATATTTAATGGTATCTACACCATTGCATGTACCTTTATTTAGGACTATATTTTTTAAGGCGGACCCAAAGCCATTTTCAACGCTATAATCATAAACAGATTGACTAACACAAACAATTTGACTAGCACACATGCTGGTTAGTTTTTCAAGAAAGCGTAGTAAATACAATTTAAATCCTCTCGAGGTTTCAAATACTAAACCATGTCTGAAATAAATTCTATTTTTAGTACCTACTAGCTTACTAGCTAACATAGCTAATAAAGCACCTTTAGGAGTATGTCCAATTACAAAGTCAAACTTCTCTTCACGAATAAACTGAACTAGTTTATAGACGCTTTTTAAATCCGTAATTGGATCTATTCTTCTTGAAATATTTACCTCGAAAATCGGAATAGAATACTTAGATCCAAAGTTCAATAAATCTTCAGAAGGAGAGCAAGCAATTGTTGGATTGACACCGTTTTCTTTCAAATAATTAATTTGATCTCCTATAAAATAAGGTAAAGCAAAAGAAACACTAACTACGTGTAGGATTTTCATACATTTAATATATTACTAAGTTTATAAACTGCTTTCGTAGATTCCAATTGTTTTATCGACCATAATGGAAATATCGAAATCTTTAGCTCTTTGTAAACCGTGATAAACCTTCTGATTATATAATTCTAAATTTTGCAATGACTTAATTTGTGCAACTAGGTCAACTTCGTTTCCTTTTTCAAACAACAAACCATTGTTACCAACTACTTGACTTAAACCTTCAACATTAGAAGCGATTAGTGGAATACCACAAGCCATAGCCTCGACTGCAGCTAAACCAAACCCTTCCCAATGGGAGCTTAATACAGCAATATTACACATTTTAAGAATATTATAAATATCACTTCTACCTCCCAGAAAAGAAACCCTCTTTTCCATTGACAAACTACATACTAAGTTTTCTACAATTGAAAGTCTTTCACCTTCGCCTATAAATATTAATTTGTATTTATCATCTAAAAGGGACAGTGCTCTTACTACTGTATCTTGATCTTTCTCTCGCCTAAACCCAGCCACCATCACAAGAAGCACATCATCTTTCCCATACCCATATTCACTTCTAGAATAAGCAATTTTCTCGCTTATCTTCATAACATTCACACCATTATCTACAATTGCAAGATTCTCCATATCAATAACCTTACTAATTCTTAGAGCATCCTTAACTTGCTCTGTGATGCAAATCACACTACTATATTGCTTATATATAATTTTTTCAAAATAGCGGAAATATTTATTCTGTAAACGACGATTTGATGTACTATGTTCTGTGAAAACTAGTTTAACATTTATCATTGAAAAAAGTTTCAAAAATGCTAAATAATATTGGCTAGGAAATAAATGAACATGTATAACGTCATAGTTCTTAGCAAGTTTATAAAGCTTAAAAAAATAAGATATAGAATAATATTTTTCGCCCAATCCAAAAACATTGCAACTATTAGAATTAAGTAAATCTTGGTAAAAAGAAGTACTCTCGTTATTTAAAACAGCCACATCCACTTTTACATTTTTACTAGACATGATAGGAACAATATCTGTAACCAATTTCTCAGCTCCTCCGAAATGTAAACTATTTATAACTTGTAAAACTCTCATAAAAATTTTAAAATTTTATGCCTGATTAAATAAAGAATTGAAATCAAAATTCTGAAAACTACTATGGCCACCACTTACGGAAGGAATATTTAATATTCCTTCTTCTAAAGCTAGAACAGAGTCTTTATTTACAATGATTCCTTTATTATGATCAACAACATCCTTTAAATCTACACAATTGGTAACCAAGCAAGGTTTTTTTAAGACTAGAGCTTCTAATACTACATTAGGAAAACCTTCTTTGCGTGAAGACAAAACAAAGGCATCACATTTAGCTAAGTATGGATAAGGATTTTTTTTATAACCTAGTAGAAAAACTCTATCCATTATTTTATAACTATTAATCAAATTCACTAACAATGTATAGTAATCCTCATTTGTCTCTCGATTACTTCCAATTATATAGAGTCTATAATTATTAATTCCTTTCTTCTCTAAATTCTTAACTGCCTCAATAAGTAAATCAAATCCTTTTACTGATGACAAACTTCCGATTGATAATAGATTATAATAATCCTTATCAAAAATGTCCTCAATATGTTCTTTAGACTTCTTTAAGATAGATTCTTCATCAACAGGATTTCGAATAGTTAATACATCTTTACTCTCAATGTTGTAATACTCACAAATTTCCCTTGTCATTTCACTACTTTGAGAGATAACTATATATGCTTTCTCAACAATTTTTCTAAAAAACAAATTATAAATAGAATCCCTCCAATTAGATTTTAATTTATTTGAAGGCAAAGAATTCAACCTAATTATACTTTTAAATTTATAATTAAAAATAAATTTAAGCATACCGAAAAACACGCTTAAATGATTAAAAGAGGTAAATACGTAATCAGGCCTTACACTATCAATATAACGCTTAATAGAAAATGTAGATTCGCGTAAACTATTAAAGCCAAGTTCTGTTACAGTTACTTTAGAGTTCAAATCAGGTAATAAATAGTTACTACCTTTTTCAATTATAAGTAAATGAACATCTAACTCATAAAAATTTAAGGAGTTAATAATGTTTAGTGTAACCCTCTCTACTCCACCAGTACGAAAACTTGGTAAAACGAATAAAATTTTTTTCATCCTCGTAAAAAATCTAAGTAAGTATAAGTTGTGTCAACAATAGTAATCATAAACCAATTTAGCGTGTTGTAATATGGCTTAATATTTTCCCTATAAAAATAAAGTGAAAAAACAGTATATAGGATAAAAGCAACAATGCAACACCTAATTAAAATATTGAAATTAATCTTATCTCTTTTATTAAATTTGAATCTTACATTATATAAGTAAATAAATACTAAGCATAAAACTGGCTTTAAAACTAGCATATATCGATCATACACAACATGCCCAAAAGGTAAAGTAATAGATACAGCAATAATAGCAATCACCAAGCTGTTAAAAATCCCTTTACTCAAAAATTTAGAATAACGAACGAGTACTATTAAACTTATACCAATTGTCAACATATGAGAGATAACAGAAACCCAATTACCATCTTTCCCTTCAAACTCTACATAAGCAATAATCTTATCAACTAAACCTGGTACAACTGGTTTCAAAGGAAGTAACAAAACAGAAATAGGAATAACTAATAGGGCGATAACAAAAACAGTTACAAACTTAATAATGCTTTTTTTACTGATATTTCGAAAAAAGAAAAGTACGAATATTATAGGTACAAATATAATCATACCTATATGTGTCAAAATACTCAATACTAGAAAAAATAATCCTTTCTTTTTTTTATCTAGGTAATAGAAATAATCCACGAAAAGTATAAAAAAGCTAGTAGCTAAAGTAAATCTTGTAGCAGATAAATACGATAGAAGACCAAGACTTAAAAAAACAAATATAAAACAATAGAAGTAATTTAGTTTAGGCAAAGAAATATGATTTTTGTCTAAAAAGGTATCAAAAACAGAAAAAATCACATAGAAGTTTAAAGTAGTCAACAAAAACAAAACCCATTGAAACTTCAAGCCGAAGAAGGCACAAACATAGAAAATACTATAAAAAATATAATCCGATGAAATACTCAAAAAATCTAAAAAATCTCTAAACCTCATTAATGAGATTTCTTCATAATGCTCGTAATATCTTGAAATATCTAAAGACAGTTGGGGCAATAATAAAAAAGAGAGTATCCCCATAAACATAGAGAAAATAAATTTCGATCCACGTTTATGGTTATAGATTCCTATTAATATACTAGGAACAGCTAAAAAAGGAGCTACTAGAAATACAAACAATGAAAAGATATCGAATGGCTTCTTCGATTTTTCTTTTATATACATACTAATTATATTATTGTGAAACTAAAAGCTCTTTAAGGGCAAGTTCCTGCACCCATATTTTACCTTGTTTAAAAGAATAATCACCTTGATTACCTTTTTCATAGTACCCTGCAACTCCATTTATTTCTAACTGTTTAGGGGTATCTACACCAATAAAAATGGAACTTTCAATTATGAAATATTTTTCTTCTTTCTGGCTATACAAAACATCTGTAGCTAGACAGGTAGATCCAAAAGCCTCTTTTACTTTAAATGCTAAATCTAATGCCTCAGTAGGAATTTCCTTTTTCTCATAATTACCTGCTCCAGATGCACGGAAATCTCCCTTATTAGGGAAACGATAATAACCTAAAGCTTTATTTCCAATAACAATAATTCGAAGATCATAGGTTGCATCAGAGATAAACTCCTGAAAATAAACATAATCTTTCTGTCTATCATGAAAATAATTAGTTTCTAGACCTCGGCTAGAAAAAGCTTTTTGTACAAGTTTTTTAGCTTGGGAGTAGTTACTAATTTTCTCCACACCAGCAGAAGCAGAAGCAGTCCTAGATTTTGATATAAGAGGATACTTACATGTGCTAATGTACTTCATAGTTTCAAAATAATCATGACTGACAAATGTAGGTATCGTCGGTAAATTTAACGATTCATACATATAATGAGCATTTACTTTGTTCTCATAGGACCAAATTTCATCAAAAGAAGGCAGACATCTCTTCCCCATAATCTTTTCTAAAATATAGATCTTGTTCAATGCAATATCTTGGGTAATAGGATCTGAGTTTGTATGCCATACCACAACATCTAATTCCTTAGCATCTTCTATCCAATTACTAGAAAAGATATTGTAAAATTTATACTTAATATTATTGTTCTTTAAAAATCGCACATACTTCTGATAGTAATATCTACTAAAAGTAAATCCTTCAGGCTCGTAGCCGTCCTTTACAATTCCAACAACACACTCCTCTTTTATGTTCTCACCTTCAAGTAACA
Source organism: Myroides sp. LJL115 (assembly GCF_054871665.1). Classification (NCBI taxonomy): domain Bacteria; kingdom Pseudomonadati; phylum Bacteroidota; class Flavobacteriia; order Flavobacteriales; family Flavobacteriaceae; genus Myroides; species Myroides sp. LJL115. Next base: position 15,285 of record NZ_JBTXLS010000016.1, read on the forward strand.
CTTTATCTGCTTCATCTAAAAAGGAAGAAATCTTATCGTTAGGAATTAACTCCCCTCCCGCAATACGTTTTTCTAAATAATAATTACGTAAAACTGGAACTGAAAAAACGACTTTTCTTAATAATTCTTTCATTAAATTTAATCTATCTATTTTGAAAATCACTAATCCTTTGATCAACAATCACTCCATCTTTAACAATAAGAGCTTCTGTTAAAACTTTATCTGCTTTATCTTCTATTAGCTTATCAATAGTCTTAGAAACTTCTTCACTTAAACTCTTAGAAATTGTCTTATAAAAAATAGATGGGGTATGGTCTACAGCGTAATGTACAACACCATCTACGATATACGTTGGCTCATCCATAGAGGTAGGAATACACGTTTCAATTCCCCCATTACGATCACAACTCACATCAATTATTAAGGAACCTTTCTTCATTCTTTTTAAATCATCCTTATAGATAATATGATCTGTTCTTGAAGTATCCCAAAGAATACAATTTACAATAACATCATATTCTCCTAATTCTTTCTGAAAAAGCTTCTCTGTTTTTCTATCATAAACTGTTACGTCAGCGCCCATAAAAGTCAAAATCTTCATAGCTCCTTTTCCAATGTTACCTCTTCCAATAATAGCAACTTTTGTATCATAAGGAAATAACCCGTGTAATGTATATGCGTGCATTATTGCAGCTTCTCCAGCAATTTCATTGTTACGCCAAAAAGTATGACGACCTTCTTCAAACATATCCTCCCATGCGTAGGCTGTTAATTTATTATCTAACAAGATGTCTGTAATCTCTCTATTTTGGACAGCATGGACCCAACCATATATAGTTTGATCTTTTAATTTATCTAAATAAGCAGCATCACCAATTTTTCCATCACAAATAACATCTTTAGCTAAGACTTCTTCTTGGCTAGCAATATTAACACCTGCGGCAAGATAATCTTCATCACTATAACCTAGTACAGTACCATATCCTTTCTCAACGAAAATTTGAGATTTATTTCTAATATTTTTTATGTCACTAGGAATTAAACATCTTCGTTTTTCATTATTCTTTTGACTTATTGGAAATCCAACTGTTTTCATATCTTTATATTTTATGTAATATTTCAATTAAAATTACTAAGTTTAATTTTAGGCTTTTCTAAACTATTTTTGATAGGTCAACCATAGTTCTTAACAAGTACTGTCGTTCAAACAATTCGCTATAACTTCATCTGTATATTCTCCAAAAAAACCATATCCAGCATATTGAGAGAATCTTATTGACTGCCCAAAAAGATTTACTTCAATACAACGCCAATTCGAATTATTATCTAAACACATATCTAAACTTACCACATTAGCAAATGGAATTTGCTTTGTAATCGCAATAGCCACATCCGCCATCTCTTTGTAATATGGTAATGATGCTCCTTCAAATAAAAAACTGGTATTTGGGTGAGTTTCAAACTTTATTCCCTTTTTATTTAAAGCAAAATTATTAAAATTACCTTTGGAATCTAAACGACAAACTATACCATTTCCACTTTCATTATCTAAACCACCATCAACTCCCATTCTTAGCGAACTATTTAGAACCACTACCTCTTCCGAATTTCTTGGCAATTTCAACAAACAAACTCTAACAGTATTAATACTGGATGAAATTTGATTGATAGCCTCATGTTGCACTATTTTTTCCTGTATCACAAGATTATCACTAACGCTAATTGCGCTATCAAGTTCCTCATAATTATTAACAAATTGCACACCTGCCCCTCCATAAGTATCTAAACTAGGCTTACAAACTAATGGAAAGACTAAATCATGCTTTAATAGATAATCATTACTATCTATAACCTCCATACCCTCCATAGTATAAAAACTACCTCCTATTTTATTTAAATATAACTTTGGAAAATAATCTCCTTTAAACCATCTATTATAGTTATTCTTCACTTCTAAGAAATATACCTCACGTCTATTATTTAATTTAGGTTCAAAAAAAGTATTGTATAGATAGTCTGGAACAATATTTACATCAAACTTACCTGATAATGCTTTACAAATGGATACTGTATCTATATCGACGTTAGTATCGATAATCTTCCATTTCTCAATATATTGGGATTTCTCAGTTTTAGTTAAGCTTGCAGTAGTACCTTTAACATTGACAGCAATCTGATTATAGTTATTTTTATAGGCTTTCTTCGTAATATAAACCTGATATTTTTTCATGCATAACTTCATTATGCTTTTTAAATAGTCTTTCATATAGAAAAAATTTTAATATTATATCTTCTTAATAGTTTCCAAAAACTAATAAAATCTCCTCTTCTTAAAAATATATATAAAAACAATCTAAGATCACTTTTATAGATTCTATGGATTCTACATCTACTTAATAACGGAATATCATAATGATATAAAATTGATTTAGTAATATCTATTTTTTTCGCATTACTACGGTTCTCTGCATCCACTCTATAACATGCTGTGACCAACTTAGATTTCACTAATGGAAATACTGAGCAAATTCTTAACCACATGTCCACATCCTCCCCTAATGAGACCATTTCATTGAAGTAGCCAACTTTAGAAAAACATTCTTTATGAATTACTACAACACTACTCCAAACTAAATAAAACCCTTTATAATCGAGATAATTATCAATTACAAAACAATCTTCAATTTGCGGTAATTCTTTAATTTTTCTACCATCTGAGAAAGAAAATGAAGTAGCATAAATATTTTCGTTAGGAAAATCAGCCATCATTTTAACTATCTCTTCTAAATGGTTACTCTCCCATAAATCGTCTCCGTCTAAAAAAGCAATCCATTCACATTTAGCGTTGTGAATTCCAACATTTCTAGCACTTGAAACTCCTCCATTTTCTTTATTTATAATTCTTATTCTAGAATCCTTAATAGCCTCTACAACTTTTAGACTACCATCTGTAGAACCATCATTTACAATTATAATCTCAAAATCTTGAAATGTTTGATTTCTAACAGATTCTATAGTATTAAAAATACTTAACTCTTTATTGTATAAAGGAATAACAACTGAAAACATATAATTATTTTTTTACTAATGATATTAGAGAACTTTTCTGTCTTGAATTTAACACTAAGACAACACTACCGATTAATAATATTAATCCTAAACATAAAACAATTAAGAGACTTGCTAACGTTGACATTTCAAGCATGTATACTGAAACTATGTTACATATGATACTAACACCAATAAGAACGGATAAAATTTTAGCAAAGCTAACAAGTACTACTTTAGTATTTCCTGGGTAAATCTTAGCAAAATATAAGCCGTTTAACAGATAACTCTGTCCAATTCCTAGAACTAATGCAACTACAAGCATCAAATTAACAACTTCTAAATCACCTCCACTAAACTTAGCTAATAAATATAAAATACCGAAATTTAAGATTCCTAAAAAAACCGTAAATAAGGCTGGAAAACGTACCATATTCTTTGCCCTAGCAGCAAAAGCATAGATTCCTGCCGATGCATAAAAAGGAACTAAACATAATTTTAAAATTAACCAATTCGAATATGGGACAACTTCCTCACCAATCCAAATCTTAAGAATAATTGGTGCAAACCCAACTAAAACTCCAATCATCACAGCAACTAAAACTCCTAAAATCAAGGAACTATCTATTGATAATTCTTGAACCTTAGCATGATCATCTTTAGAATAAGATATTAAAATTAAGGGGCCAAATAAACTCCCTACTACACTAGCTAATATTATAGCATAATTACCCAACTCAGTAAAGGCGCCCAGAACACCAGACTCTTTAGTACTCCAAAAAACATTAACCAGGATATTATCTACCCTATATAGTCCTGTATCACCAATTTGTTGTATTATCACCCAGAATGCCAAGAGTCCAACTGCTTGTAAAGCGGTTTTTGAGTAGTATCTAAAATTGAATTCAACTTTTCCAGCGGAAAATTTATAAAAAACCACTATACTAAAAATCAGAACTATTATTTCTGTTACTAAATTAGCTAAACCGACGTTTGTAACATCTGTAGCAGAGATATTAAAAAGTATAAATACAAAGATAAACTTTCCCGAAACACGAATAATCTTAACTACATTGAGTAAATCTAACCTATTGTATGCATATAGTGTTATATTGAAAACACTAGATAATAGTGAAATAAAAAAACTAATTATAGTAAAAACAAATAAATACTGAGTGTCTCGTAAAAACTCTGTCGGAACTGTAAAAACATCTTCAATATTACTAACTAACCACCATAAAGGACCAATTAATAATATTATAATAGCTAAAACAACAATAATAGATGTACTTAAATACTTTGAAGCCTCTTTCTTATCATTCTTTTGTAGAGCTATAGAATAGAATCTAGTTAGAGCGCTAGTTAAAGATCCTGTTAAAACGCTTATGTATTGATTTATTATTAATGCTAGAGGAATTATCCCATAGGCAATAATTCCAAGAGTTTTCACTAAATACGGTGTATAAAAAACTCCTACCGCAAGATTAGCGCCTAAACTTAAAATATTAAAAATAAGATTCCTTCGAACCTGTCTACTCTCAGAACTCATATTTATTATAATCTAGAATCCACTCCTTGCGTTAAAACTCCTTTGACATCATAAACTATTGATATATTTTTTCTGAATTTAGATAGATCAAGGGATAATAATTCTTTATGAGCGACACCTAAAACAATAGCATCAAAATTATTCATTCCACATTTTTCAACAACTCCCTCTATAGAATTATGACTTTCCACCTTATATTCATCAAAAACATTTTCAGGATTAGCCCATGGATCAAATGTTGTAACTTTCACACCATAATCCTCCAATGCATTTATCACATCAACTATTTTAGTATTTCTAACATCAGGGCAGTTTTCTTTAAATGTAATACCTAACATTAAAACTTCTGCTTTACTAACATTTATACCTTTCTTAATCATTGTTTTAATAACTTGTGAAGCTACATATTCACCCATGGAGTCATTTAACCTACGACCTGCTAATATAATTTCGGGGTGATATCCTTTTTCCATAGCTTTTTGAGCTAAATAATATGGATCTACACCAATACAATGTCCACCCACTAATCCAGGTTTAAATGGCAAGAAATTCCACTTTGTACCAGCAGCTTCTAATACTGCATGTGTATCAATTTCAAGTAGATTAAAAATTTTAGCTAATTCATTTACAAATGCAATATTTATATCTCTTTGAGAGTTCTCAATAACTTTAGCTGCTTCTGCTACTTTTATTGTTGGTGCTAAATGGGTCCCAGCTGTAATAACAGCTTTATAAATATCGTTTACAATTTCTCCAATTTCTGGTGTACTACCAGCAGTAACTTTCAAAATTCTCTCAACTGTATGCTCTTTATCTCCTGGGTTAATCCTTTCAGGAGAATATCCCGCGAAGAAATCCTCATTAAATTTAAGACCAGAATTTTTTTCTAATACCGGCACACACTCCTCTTCTGTTACACCGGGATAAACAGTTGATTCATAAATCACTATATCTCCCTTTTTAAGCACTTTCGCTACAGTTTCAGAAGCCTTATATAATGGTGTTAGATCAGGACGATTATGCTTATCTACAGGTGTAGGAACTGTTACAATAAAAACATTGCAATCTTCAATATCAGATAGGTCATAAGAACAATAAAGTCCTATAGAGTTCGATTTAACTGGATTTTGCTTCACAGTAACACTTTGCAAAACTTCATCAGAAACCTCTAGAGTACTATCAGTTCCAGACCTTAATTCTTCTATTCTACTTTTATTGATATCAAAGCCAATAGTAGAAAATTTAGTTCCAAATAATCGTGCTAAAGGTAATCCTACGTATCCTAATCCGATTACCGCAATTTTATATTTTGTATTCATATGTGTTTAAACTCTCACTTATATAATTTAATCTTCCCTAACAACTATAACATTTCCTTGTTTTCCCAATACCAATTCACTGCTTCATCAATTCCCTGAGAAATAGTATGGCTAGCTTTATAGCCTAATAGTCTATTAGCCTTTTCAACTGATGCTAATGAGTGTGGAATATCACCAATACGATTTGGTCCAAATATTAAAGGAATGTCTTCAATTGCGCTGTCGTACTTACTTAAAGATTTTTTTAAATGACTTACTAATTCAACAAGAGTAGTTCTATCACCAACGGCAGTATTATATACTGTATTAACAGCATTTCTATCTTGCGTTAACATAGCCAACTCATTCATCTGCACTACGTTGTCAATAAAAGTAAAATCCCTAGAATACTCTCCCGTTCCATTAATAGTTGGGCTTTCATGTGCAATCAATTGCTTAACAAATAAAGGAATAACTGCTGCATAAGCACCTTGAGGATCTTGTCTTTTTCCAAAAACATTAAAGTATCTTAAACCTATAGTTTCAATACCGTATGTACGGCTAAAAACATCTGCATATAGCTCATTTACATATTTTGTCACTGCATATGGAGATAATGGATTTCCAATAATATCCTCCACTTTTGGCAGGCTCTCAGAATCTCCATAAGTTGAAGAACTAGCTGCATATACAAATCTTTTGATTTGCGCATCACGTGCAGCAACTAACATATTTAGAAAACCAGAAACATTTACCTCATTACTTGTAATTGGGTCATTGATTGACCTAGGAACTGATCCTAATGCAGCTTGATGTAAAACATAATCCATTCCATTTGCTGCTTTATGACAAGTTTCTAAATCTCTAATATCACCTTCTATTAATTCATAATTAGAATTAGAAAGAAAAGGTTCAATATTATGTTTGTGTCCTGTTGCAAAATTATCTAAACAACGTACAAAATAACCTTTGTTTAAAAAGTATTCAGTCAAATTAGAACCGATGAACCCAGCTCCACCAGTAATTAGTATTTTAGCCATCTTAATATTATAATGATTTTTTTTCTCCTTGTTTTTTTACTTAGTGTTAAAAAATATTTTTTATTATTATTTTAACACCAAGCTACAAATGTACACTTTTAAAATATGGAGACCATTAAAAATCGTTGTTTTTATGCGAAGTAATCCTTTTTCTAAGTTTAACTAAAAGCATCATAAAAACAGTGAAATATTATTCCTTTATTAAATTTTTTAAAATACCGCAAAAAAAGCATAATAATTCTTTGTCAGCTACCCATAGCACCTAAAAAAGGGCTTAAAACTTACTTTTTTTTCATCTACCATCTCTAGTGAAAGACTCCCCTTTATAAATATCATCTAACCCATAAAGTAATTTATCACCCAATTGTAGTGTTGGATGTATAATTATGCTATCTAATCCTTTGTTTATACTACGGGCTATAAGTTCGCTACAGTATAGCGCTGAGTCGTCTTGACTATTAAACTCTAAATCAAAGGGAACATGGGCCTTATAATAAGTTAAAGCTTGAGTAACTATTTTTTCTTTTGTCGCAGAATCTAAAGTATTGTGGTAAAACTTATGGGATTTACTTTGGGATAAAAAAGAAGCTAATGTTTCTTTTTTTACATATCCTACACCTGTGAACTCACTAGCCTCTATATGTATCACAAATAAGCTATCTTTTACCCTTTGCACAAGACCTACATGAGAGAACTCTTTTTCTTTAGAGGCATACTTTCTAAAAAAGTTAGAAAAATAACCTGTACCTAATCGAAATACAATATCTCCATTATTTAAGTTAGCCTGTTCAAAAGTAGAACAGGCTAACTTATTTTGTTTTGATAAAGATTTTATTTCTTTATTGTTACAACAAAGAAATAATAAGGATATACAACAAAGTAAAAAAGCTTTTACTTTTCTGGCTTGATATTCACTAACCACTTACCATCAATTTTGTATAATGTTAATTCATCGCTTTTACCATTTTGATCGCTAAAAGTAACATAAGCCGTATTTTCTACGATTGAATCTTTTAAAAATTCGAATTTATAATTCGGATCAACTGGCAGTCCTCCAAAAGAACTTGCAAAGTCTAATAATTTCCCTGTAGATTCCGTTGCATATTTTTTTGCTTCGTCTACTTTTCCTTTAGCTAAATTTTCACTGAATTCTTTAGCAGCGTGTTTTGGTCCCTGTGAGCATGCAATAAAAGCTAGAGACATAAAACTAAGTAATAAAATTTTCTTTAACATAATTCGCTTTATTTTTTTAAAAAATTAAAGGTAATACTATCCCATGATTTTAACAATCTATAAGGAATAATATTTTCTGTAACACTTAAGTTTGAACACAAACTATCTTTAAATAAAAAAATCCCTTAGTTACTCAAGGTAAGGGATTCCAACAATAAAACTTTATTTAACACTTTGCAGTGCTTTTCATATAAACAACTTGAAACAGTTGTTTTGTGATTTCTACACTCGCTATCCTACTTCTAAGGAATAAGGATAATTCATTGTAAATTATTTAGCTAATGCTTTTCTGACCTGTGGAGCCACTTTGTCTCCTAAGAGCTCAATACTCTTCATCACTGTTTTGTGATCAGGTGCTCCAATATCTATGTGCATTAACCATCTGGTTAAACCAAACATTTCTTGGTGATATAAAATTTTATCTGCCACCTGGTTTGGATCTCCAATAAATAGAGCTCCTTCTTTTTCTCTACCATACTCATATTGAGAGTAAGTATAAGGTTGCCATCCACGGGATGAACCAATTCTATCCATCTGAGCTTTATACAAAGGAAAGTATTCTTTAGCTAAAGCTTGCCCGTCCTCCCCAATTAAACCATGAGAGTGAGTAGCAATTTGCATTTTATTTATGTCATGCCCAGCATTTAAGTATTCTTGTTTATAGTAATCGAAGAATCCTTTGTACTGAGAAGGCATACCACCAATAATTGCAAAGACTAAAGGTAAACCTAATCTTGCTGCTCTTTGAACAGACTCTGGTGTTCCTCCTGCTGCAATCCAAATATCTAAAGGCTTTTCTGCTCTAGGGAAAATTTCTTGATTTTCTAAAGAAGGTCTATGCTCTCCTTTCCAAGAAAGCGGCCCATCTGCATTATTAATCTTCAAAAGTAGATCTAACTTTTCGGTGAATATCTCGCTATACTTGTCTAAATCTTGCCCAAATAAAGGAAAAGACTCAATAAAGCTTCCTCTTCCTACTGTAATCTCTGCTCTATTCTTAGATAAAAGATCCAAAGTAGCAAAGCTTTGGTATAATCTAACTGGGTCACTACTACTTAAAACGCTTACCGAGCTAGTTAATTTAATATTTTTAGTTACACTAGATGCTGCTGATAGAACAATCTCTGGAGTAGATACTGCGTAATCCGGTCTATGGTGTTCCCCTATTCCAAATACATCAAGACCTACCTGGTCCATTAATTTTACTTCTTCTATAATTTGCTGTAATTTCTCTCCAGCAGGTTGGTACTTATTTGTTGTTGGATCAAAACGAAGATCTCCAAACATACTAATTCCTATTTCCATAATTTGCTGATTTTATACTACAAAGATACCTATTCTAGAAGCAATCTAAATTAACATAGGTTAAGTAATGTATCCTCTTTACATTTTTAAATTCCTTTAAGTAACACCCGTAAATTACACTATTTTACTCCATAAAGCAAAAAACAGCCTAGAATTAGGCTCTATTGAGCGGATTCAATTTTTTTAGCTGTTCAAACACCATGGTGTTTGATAAGTAAGTCCCCTTGCCTATTTAAAGAGGTATCTTTAATGGTGATATGTAATGCCTTAGAATTATCCATAGCAAACACGGGAAGCACATATACTCCATGCCAAGGTTTTAAAAAAGTAGCTTCTTTTATAGATTGTTTATCCGCTACTATTGGTAAAGCTTTATCCTGAAGTACACTTCCTTTTTTCAAATAACGATCCTTTAAGTAAAACTCTACCTTTTCTATACAAAAAGGTAAAGGACTAAGATTCTCCACTCCTAAATGAAACACAAGCTTATCCTTATAGACATACACATCTCACAGATAAGTATTTACACCCTTTTGAGAGGTTCTACTCACAGCTTTATGTAGAGGTAAATGGTAGATACTATCCATTATATGCTCGAGCTCACTTACGGAACTCCCCAAAAGCACACTGGGGTAAATATCTCCTATTTCTTTTTTTTTAAAAAAACCATCCTTGGTAAAATCAAAGCTTAATACTTTTGGGTCTAACTCAAAGCTAACTTCAAAATTATAATATCCTCCTTTGCTTGTAATAACGGTAACATTAGTAGGGTGTATATCCTCTTTGGCCGCCTTTAAGCGAAGTACATTAAGAGCATTAGGTACCTTGGAGGCTAGAACTTCACTGCTGCCTAGGTCCACATATTGTATATCCGCTTTAAAAAGTAGATGTGTTGTTTTTTGGTGGGTTAAACTAAGAGCAAAGCTCTCGAGCTCTCAAGGAGCACTAGGAGTATTATCCTTATTTTCTTGGGCACACAAAAAGCCAAGTCCTCCAAGAAACCCTATTATAAAATAAAGTGTATTTTTCATAGTAAAACATAAAATGTGGTTAGTTAATCTTTTTAAGGCGCAAAGACAAAGAGTATTTCTTTATCCTTTTCTAAAAACACTTTCACCGAGCGAAGGTTTTTAGAAAATATAGCCCCTACTCCTTTTATCACATCACCAGAAAGATTAGTAATGATTTGATCCTTGGCAGAAGAGTTAAACGAAATGCTATTAGAAGCGGTAGATCCTAAATTAGCTAAAAGCTCATTAGAGTCTCTTATTTGCTTATACTCATAAATACCTAAACCCCTATTTCCATAAGTATCATAGCCTACTAAAGATATTGGGATAATATAGTCCTTAATTAATACAGAGGTTATATCTATCTCTAAGCGATCTTGATTAACATAGGCCTTTGCCTGTAATATACTCCCCTTCTCTAAAAGAAATCCGTCTACTAGAATATCTTCTTTTAATTCAATTTTGATATAGGCCTGGTCTAAAAAACTACAATCCTCTCAAACTACTGCTTTAATGGTGTTTTTTACCCTTTTTATTTGGGTTTCTAGTCCAATTGGAGTGAAAAACTCCTCCCTAAATGGAGGTAGTTCTACTTCCACTACACCTGAAGTATCTCTATCTTGCCCCTTTGCAGACAAAGTAGAAACAATATCCATAGGATCATTTTCAACTCTTTGTATTTTAGCTACCTTTATTACAGTGGTAGATTTTTCCACACTATTTTCTGTCATCTGTCCAATATCTTTTGGCAGAAGCGCAGAAGCCATAGCTACGGATTTCTCCATCAGCTCAAAAGCATCCACTGCGGAAGAAGGTGCTAAGTTTTGCATTTGATAATCTACCCTATCAAAAAGGTCTTGCTTATTTGGGGCTAGAATACTTGTTATAGGTTCTAAAGGCTGTTCTTTTTTATAAATCTCTTTAAGCTCCTGAGTAACTGCAGAAACTCCCTCTGAGTAAAAGGAAGCCAATTGCATATAATCCAACCCATTTGAAGTTGTTTCCTCTATGAACTGCTTTTCTGAGTTATAATTCCCAGAGGTATTCTCACCCATGCTCTGGGCATCTCTTTGCTTTTGTAGCCAAGCTTCCATTTGGTAGACTTTTTCTTTTTGCTCAGGCATAGAAACTTCCCTAGGTTCTGGTAAGACCAGTTCAGAGGATACACTAGTAGTTGAACTTGGTTTAAAAATAAAAAACATCGCTATTAAAAATACTACACCCAAAAGGGCGTATACCATGTATTTAGTATATTTATTTTTCTGTTCTGGCATTTGATAGTCCCAATAAGGTAAACCTTCTTTGGCCAATTCATCCATTACTTCCATTGGATCTTTCATAGTAATTCTTTTATTAAAAATAAGACAATACTTAACGAGAGAGCGTTTCTAAATCCGCATTATTTACCATGGTAAATTTCTGCAGTAAAAACCCTTGAGGGTTATTATCCGAGCGCACCCCATTTACTAATTCAAAACTAGTTACCAGGCTTCGTTTGGTAATATTGCTAGTGCGTATGATATACTGCTTACCATAATACACACCTTTATATGGGTAGTCATCCATATTAATTAGTATGCTATCGGTCTGAATATTTTGCTGTATGTTAGCTGTTATAATACGGTTGTAATAACCTTTTTCTAGAAGATCTTTATAGTAATTAAAACTACTTTGATCACTTAGATTAAAGGCCCTTTCCATACTTTGTTCAATGGCGCTTTTTTGAGGTGAAAGCGTAAAGAACAATTCGTGAAACCTCCTAGCGTGTTCTCTGGCCTCTACTGGCCTATTGATATGCACATCTTGGGATAATGCGAGCATTAAAGACTTACCATTATCTAATACATACACTTTTTGCCTTTGCTTTTCAGCAAAAGCATAACTCATTCAAATACTAAATCCCACTGTAAAAGCGCATAGTAAAGTAAAGCAAATACAGTACAGACGTATTTTTTGAAAGCTGGTCTCTAAATTGTTTAAAACACGAAATTCCATTATTAATTGCTATTTGTATTTATTAAGTTATTATTTCAAAACGCACTCAACTGTGCAAATTACCCTTAAAAAATAAGGCGGGCAAAACAGCTAAAAGACTATACGTCCCCCGTGCTGATCTACCTTGTAAACCAACAACTAGCCTTTTTCGCCATTATTACCCGCCCTTTTTAGAACCCGATAGCAGAGTTTTGGTGATAAAACCACCTATAAAAGCAGATCGGTTAATATTTTGGGTAAAACGCTCTACCCCACTAGCCTGTATAACCCAACCTGTTACACTTGGTATTGTGAAATAGCCTACTATCCCAATTATCATATAAAGAATATAAATGGTGGATGAGCCATCGTCGATATAATTTGGGTTTTGAAGTTCCTGTATCTGCTGCTCTAATAGTAAAACTTGAATACGCGAGAGCATAGAGGAAAACAAATCGGCTACAGGGAGCCATAAATACACGCTGATGTAACGCATCACCCACCATAGTAAGGTGGATTCAAAACCACTTCAAACCGATATACCAAAAGAAAGAGGACCTAAGATGGACAGTACGATTAAAAAAAAGGTACGCATAGTGTCAATCACTAAAGAGGCTCCCATAAAGAGCAGTTCTAAGAATTCGCGAAACCCTTCCTTTATATTCTCTTGTAAATCATACATGCTTCTTTCGAGGTACATACCGCTAATACTAGCCAGATCGGAGAGCGACCAACCTAATTCTTCTAACTTTTTATCAAACTCCTCATTGGAAACTAGATAGGCCCTTTGAGGATCATCTAGTAAAACTTTTGCTTTTAAATCATCTTTATAGCTTTGTAAGGCATTGAGATCTACTACTTGAGTCTGCAAAATTTGATGAGTACCTTGAACTATAGGAGACAAAACCCCATTTATTGTACCTAAAACTAAGCTGGGAAAAAACATAATACACACTCCTATGGCAAGAGGCCTTAAAAGAGGATATACCTCTATGGGCTGGGTGTTAGCTAGAGACTTTCATACTCTTAAAGCGATATAAAAAAGCGCCCCAAGTCCAGCAATTCCTTTAGCCACTTGACTCATATCCTGGCACAGAGGCATCATTTGATTGTATAGTTCTTGTAGAACTTCATGTAAATTACTTCTTTGCATAACTACCAGAATTTTTGGTTAGTATTTCCATAGAGTTCAAGAACTCTTTGCTTTTGCTGTTTGCTAGAGGCCCTTATAATACTCACAGAAATATTCTTCCTTGTATAGTAATTCACAAGGCTATGGTAATGCCTGATAAGGGAATATACCCTATCGATAATATCCATCCTCTCTTTGTCATTTAACGATAAGCTACTTGGATTGATAATAAGTTTGAGCTCTACTAAAAGTGCAGTAGTCTCTTGTAATAGTAATATATATCCAGAGGCTATGGCTAAAATTTCTTTCTCATTAAAATGGGGATCTTGCATAATTTTAGAAAAGCTAGATAAATACATTTGAGTAATCTCACTTATTAATAAGACGCTTTGCTGCACCTTTCTAGCGTCTCTAACAAGATGATTCACCTGCATTAACTTATCATAGTAGACTTTACTTTGATTGTAGATGCGCTGCAACTCCTGAAAATTTTGCATTACCCCGTGAGCCGTAGCACTTCCTTGGGCTATTTGATTGGTTGAGTTTATAATACTTTGGGCAAAATTACCTGGATCATACACGGTGAATTGCGCCTTAGCTACCCCAGTGTACAAAAGAGCAGAGCTAAAAAAGAGCATTAAATATTTCAAAGACATAACAACTATTTTTAAAAACATCTTGGAGGTTATAGATAGAGATTGCCTCACAGCTAAAAATCCTTCTTTTGCTGGGCTAAGTGAGTAATAGCTCTTTGTATATCACCTTTATAAAGAGCTAAAGCACCTTGAAGTTTTACTTTTTCTTTGTGTTCTGTGGTATAAGCTCAGTATTCACTAGGGCTTACCTCTGTGGCATAAACCGCGCTATGTGTGGTAGAAAGCCCAATCCATACTTCTTTGTACTTCCTATTGGGGTCATTACCTAAATTAATAGAGAGAATCTGCTGTTTTTGCTTATCGCTAAGACCTAATAAGGCTTGTATATGTTCAAACTTATTGATGTACTTTCTTTGGTCCAGTAACATCTTACAATCAGAGTTGTTTATAATAGCCTGTTTAACCACTTCGGAGCTGATGATATCCTCTATTTCCTGGGTAACAATTATTGCCTCACCATAGTATTTACGCACGGTTTTAAACAAATACTGTATATAGTTTACCATCTCTGGTTTAGCAATAGCCTTCCATGCCTCTTCGATTAAAATAACCTTTCTCACTCCATGTAAGTTGCGCAGTTTACGAATAAAGAGCTCCATCAAAATAATGGTCACCACGCCAAAGAGAATCTCATGATCCTTTAAGGCATCTATTTCAAATACAACAAACCTTTTATCATAAGGATCAATCTCCTGTGATGCATTGAGTAAGAAATCGTATTCTCCTCCTTTGTAATACGGCTGTAATACTGTTAGTAAATTAGAAAGATCAAAATCCCTTTCTTTTACCTTGTTCTTTTGTAGCTCCAAGGCAAAATCCTGTTGTAAAAACACATAAAAACTATCAAACCCAGGGGTAATCTCCGCTTTTTGTAGCTCTAAATCATAAAGGGAAATAGCATTAGAAAGCCATACTTGTTCACTTCTAGTTAAGGTGTCTTGTTTTCTTTTCCAAAGCGCAATAAGTAGAGCGTGTAAACTTTGTTTTTTACTTATATCATAGGGCTTACCTTGATAATAGAAAGGATTAAAACAAAGGGGATCATCCTGTGTATAGGTATAATAAAGGCCATCCTTTCCGCCTGTTTTTGCCCTAATTACATTACATAAGCCTTGATAAGAATCTCCTGTATCCACTAAGAGTATATGGGCACCTTGTTGGTAATACTGTCTAAGGATATGATTGGTAAAAAAAGACTTCCCACTTCCAGAAGGCCCTATAATAAACTTATTTCGATTATTTATAATGCCTTTTTCCAGGGGTAAATCCGAAAAATCCACCAAGATGGGTTTTCCACTTAACCTCTCACTTAACTTTACCCCAAAGCTAGAAGTAGAGCTTTGATAATTAGTCTCTTGGGTGAAGAAACAAATGGCCTGTTCGAAAAAGGTTAGAAAACTCTCCTCCATAGGAAAATCTCCACTGTTCCCTGGTATCCCAGCCCAATATAAAGCTGGAGCATCAACCGTGCAGTATTTAGGCACTGCATCTAGATAAGTAATTGCAGTAGAACACTGCTCTTTTATTGTTTTAGCCTGTTTTTCACAAGAACTCCAGGACATAATATTAAAGTGGGCTTTAATACTGGTCTTAGCCTGCTGTTGAGCCTCCTCTAAATACGCCCTATTACCCTGGGAGTTTTGTAAGTTCTCTTTGCCAAACTTGGAAAGAGAAAACAAATTCTTTGTTCTTTTCTCCAGTTTTTTTAGTACCTCGCTACTTTTTTCAATAAACAAATATTGATTGTAAATATGGTTGCAATCCAGTAGTAATCCCAAAGGAGCCGCAAAAGATAAAAAGCACTCATTATTTGGGGTAGATAGTTTATTAAACACACCACATGGACTTACCTGATTGGGCATGTTTTCTAAATCGTTTATACTGTGAAACATCAATCTTTGATCCCCTAACAGCAGTCTATCCTCCTGTATACTTATGTCCTTTAATACAATCTTTTCCCTTTCATCTAAAGTGAGGTAAAGCTGCATTAATCCTCCACTTTTATCACTGCCGATAATTTGCTCCTGGGTTAAAGACTGTATTTTAATAAAAGGACTTTGCTCTAGCACATTTTTAAACAAGCTAACACTTTGAAAAAATGCTTCTAACTCTTCAGGGTCCACTGTATGGCTAGTGATTAAATTAGGCCTACACAAAGAAGACAAAACACTATTTGAGCGCAATTTATTGGCGCTAGTCTTGGTTAAAAACAAATAACAATTATGCTTTAAATAAGATCTTTCATTAAAGTGCTTTTCATAGCTTCGATCCAGAAAATCGTCTTTCTTTTCTGAGAAATCGCCCTTGTACTCTTGGGCCAAATACCAGTCTTGTTTATGTACAATGGTATTTACAGGCAATAGTTGTAAGGCCTTATTTCAAAGGGCATGTAACTTTTCATAATCCTTAGCACTAAGAGTGAATATTTCGGGTAATTCTACTTTAAAACCCAAGGTTACATCACCTTGTTTGGATAGAATAACATTAGACTCCACATTTAAAATGGGAAACATCTTTTCTATATTACTTCTTTTAGGTTTTCTTATCATGATTAGATTTTTTAAAAATGGATTCCATACAACTAAACAACGTTTTATTGGATAAAATATACTTTGGCATTCTTGCTTTAGCACGTTTTTTCATAAGGCCATGTTCTCCATACTTCTTACTTACATAGTACAATATGTACAAGGCTAAAAAGATGGAACCAAACAAACTTATTAAAACAAATAAAGGGTCCATACCTGCCATAAACAAAAAACAGGTCAGTAGAAAAATTGCAAAGCAGTGTATCATCACATACTTTAAATAAGATGCACTAAGACCTCGAATTTCCACGGGATTACCCACTCTTTTGAAAATAGGATAACGTTTTACCATAGTATAGTTTTTATAAAAAGAAAGATCTAAGAATGGTAGCAGATACTATTAGAAATATACAGGCTCCAAACCAACTAGCAGCTGTTTTACTTGTATCTGGGTCTCCACTAGAAAACTTATGGTAAATTTTTACTCCACCGATTAGACCCACCACAGCTCCAATGGCATAAATAAGCTTGGATGCAGGGTCAAAATAAGAAGTAACCATATTGGTAGCCTCGGTAATACCAGCTATACCGTTACCTTGAGCTAAAATGGAATTGCAAAATAGTAAAGCGCAAACTATTACGCCAAACTTAAAATAGATTGAGATTTTCATAATTTATATTTTTAATAGTTAATTGGTTTAATAACAATAGTACACCACTGGGCTTTAAAGCCTTTATAACTCCCACCTAGAGCCAAGTCAATGTTTCGGAGTAAACCCCAGTAGAAGAATACTGAATAATATTTGGGAAGGTAGCCACGTATCTACTGTATCCACTAAGCTGAGAGACTAAAAAAGATAGAAGGTAACTTTACTAAAAGAGGATAACTTTATAAAAGCAGTTTTTAAGATAAGGTGATTAGGTCCAGCAAATAATGCAATTAGGTGTTTAGCCATTTAACATCTTCACAAACAATATTACACGCTTTGTCAACGTAAAGATTTTTCTCTGCAAACAAGCCCTCTCCTATTATAGCAGTGATACTAATTCTAGTACCCACTGGGTCTAAGAGTTGCTCAATTTGTTCTAGATTTAAGCTCACTCCCATAATAAAAGCACTTTGTTGCCATTTACAAAAGGGATTAATACAGCTTATCTCTATTCCCTTTACATAGACGCTTCTATGTCCACACTTTGGACAGTTAAAGGGCGACATCATATTGGAGAGTTCTAAAGATTCTATATCTTCTACAATTTGCTTTAGGAGTCCGTGAAAATACTCAAGCCACTGCTCCTGAGACAACTCTTTATTAAAGTACTTCATTAAAGTACTTTCAAATTCTCTAAGTGTACTTCTTTGCCCTAGAACAGTGTGTTTGAGAACTCTAGTTAAGCGAAACACTACATCTTTAAAGTAATAGTAGCCGTTTAAGTAATTAAATAAATCCTGGGTATAGAGGGTATGTATGACACTTTTATTTAAGATTTCATGACCTACTGCTAAGTCATGATCTGCCCATAAGTCACTGCCGTTTTTATAGATATAATCGAGCATCTTCACAACTTGAGATCCGTGAAAAACACCGTAGTGTTCGCAATTTTTATGAAGCATTTCCACTGATTTAATAACAAGCTTATCTCCTACAGATAACTCAGGTATTTCCTCTAAAACAGTATCCTTATTAGAATACTCTAATTCTCCATTTACAGCTCTTCATCCTGCTTGTTTTATCTTGGATAAATGTCCAGTGAATACCTCACCTGCAATCTCGACTTTTATACTTGTAAGCTCTCTTTGGCAATCATCACTAAGACTCTGCACAATTCTTTCCATAATAAGGTCTACTAATTTGCTTTGTCCAAGGGTTAAAAAATGTTGGTAGCGAGGAGTTATAAAGATACCCTCATGCTCCATTTGGGATAAATCACCCACTAGTCTTTTAGTAATTGGGGCGCACTGAATCCAGCGAATATGGTCTTTATACTTTTTGTGTTTACGGTGTACATCTAGTAGCATTGGCAGTTGCTTATAGGTAGATTCTCTAATTTGATTGCCTGCAACTCTAGGGTAGGTAAGATATCTTTTTTGATATAAGGCCATGGTTAAAAAGTTAGTTCGCCAAGCGTTATAACCAATGCGCTTACCTGCCTCTATTTGAAGTGTTCGCATATTAAACAGCATAGGAGGCTTTTGGGTATGCTCTTTACTTCTCACTTCTAAAACACTAGCAAACTTTGCATTTTTCACCTTTTTCATAGTACTAAAACCCGGAAGTTCACCTCTTCAAATAGTATTGGATACCACACAAAACTCCACTCCATTTTTTTCTAGAATGACTTTCAATTGAGAGCGTCCAGCCCAATTAAAACGAAGTTTTCTAGTATAAGTGTCCATCATTAGAGTTAATAGACCGCTTGTTAGTCTACTAAGGTTAAACTGGTGATCTGGTAACTTCCTGCGTATTGCCGCTGTGGCATTCACCGCTATAAGCCAGTCACAATAATGCCTGGTTTTAGCCTGAAAATGCAATTCTTTGGAATAAGCAGGATCCCCAAGATTGGCAAAGGCATGGCGAATAGCCTCATGAGTAAGTACGGGAATCCATACCCTAGTGACAGGCAATGTGCACTTTAAGTAATCATACACATACCAGGCTAATAACTCCCCATTTTTACTGGGCTCAGTAGCCATAATAAGCTGAGTACCATTCTCATTGAGTAGTTCATCTAAAAATTCCATTTGGGCAGTAGCCATACCACATGTTCGCAGCTTTCCTCTTTTTGTTCGTACTTGTCGAAGCAAATAAGTAGGCTTCTCTGGAATGAAAGGTAACTCATTTTGAGCAACGGTTTTTTCTAAATAATCCTCTATTTCAGGTAAAGCGATTAAGTCCTTTGTAGTTCATGTGACTAAGTAACCACTACCAAAATAATATCCTTGGCGTTTTTTGGTAGCACCAATCACTATAGCGATTACTCTGCCTACCTCTCGACTTGAAGTAATTACAACTTTCATAGTGCAATATATTTTTAATTAAACGTATCTATTGTTTATAAATCAAAATGATCCACTTTCGATTTATTCTTTTCCCCCGTTTCTATTAAGGCTAAGACCTAGCAAAGTACCAGGCCTTAACCTTCCCAATGAACAAATAGAAGAAACAATGTATTTTTATATTTTATGCCTTAGCAACAGTTTTATTTCTTATTGCTCCTTTGGCTTGCTTTTTTATATCTACTTGCAGTGCGCCTGTGTATATTTTGTTTTATTATTCGATATACAGATTGCACCTTATAATAGATTTTGCCACCAATTGTAAAGTAACGCAGTCTACCTTGGGAGCGGTAACGTTGTAATGTCCGTGGACTTACCTTTAGGAGTTGCAAAACTTCTTGAGTATCTAAAGTTTTTCTTCCTTGAAAGAGTTTGTTCTTCTTTGAAAGAGCCTCTAGCTTTTCTTGCAATATCTTTTGTTCTTTAGAGATTGTGTCAAGTCAACTCTTAAATTCCTCTGGGCTTATTATACTCATAACACTAAGTATTAGATGGTTAATCTTATCGTTATCCATTGCAAATTAAAAGACTAAAAAACACATCTGTTGCCAAGTTTTAAAAATAACCGTAATTTATTTTTAAAAACTTCACTTTTATAGCTTCTCTTCTTTGGTGTACAGCCTATAATTTCCATGCCAAATAAAAGAGGTGCAGACTCCTCCCTACCCCTTATTACATTGGAGATACAGCTTTTTTTAGGAAGCGCAAAATCACAGAAAAACATCCATTAGAATCCCAATAATTTAACTTGCGAAAAAAAGTAGAAAAAAGTAAAATAAATTCTAATTTATTGTTTTTAAGCAAAATATAAAATGTCCTTATTTTAAAAATCCTAGGTTTAATAAGGTTTTACAGAGATTAGCTTTTTCGGGTAAAATTTCCCAATAAAATGTTAAAATTAAAAAATGTAAGCGTTTTGATTTATACAAACAGGTAGTAAATGAAAAATTCCTATTACATAGGAATTTTTATAAGTAGTCAATAGCATTAATGATTATCTAGGACATATAAGCTGATATTAAAAAAGTTCATTATAGTTAAGTTGTCTAAATTATAGACTACCTATTAAAAAAGGCTTTAATAAACTGTATAAAACCCCAAGTTACAGAAGAGGTAAACTCCTTGTCTTCTTGCAACTGGTTTTTCCTTTTTCCAATTATGGGGTAATTAATCTCATCGTTATACACTACCCCACTGAAGGAATCGAAATCTATAAAGTTAGCCTCCACTAAAAAAGGTACCCCATGGTGAAAAGATGCCATTGTAAACCCATTTTCGTTAAATACTCCATTCATAGAGTGAGTACCCTCTCCAGAGGTATACCCCTGTGAGATAATAGTATCACCACTGCGATAAATATCCAATTGCTTCATATTGCGTAAATCGTATACTAAAGAAAAAATAGAATCTCGTTGTGGAAATTCTAATTCCCAAGAACCGGTAGGATCAATTAAAGTTGTTTTCTCTGTAGTCTTATAGGGATAGAAATTATCCTTGGCTAAATAAAGTGCAAAGGGGGTTTGACGTTGTATTGTACCTAGAGAATAAATCAAGCTACCTTTTAAAACAGAGTCATTTTCAAAAGTTCCTACTAACTTACTGTGTAGGCCAACTTGCATTTCAAAGGCATTATCTTTTTTAAAGATTGCTTTTCTAAGCACCTGTGTACCGCTTACTAGATACCCCTCTATAAACCCAGAGGAGGAATCATCTTGACGCATGCCTAAACGAAGAGGGATCTGCACGGAATCCGCAGCTAAAAAATAACCTTGCCATATATTCCCGCCATGCTCTATGGGATTAGATAGCTGCATTTTATAGCTCTTAGTACACCCAATACCTATAAGGCAGATTAATAATAGAAATATTCTACTCACTACTGTTCTTACATTTTTCATACATCTCCCCTTTTACAGTTCATTAAAACATAAATTCTCTACAAGGTAAATAGATTATTTAGCATCTTATACAAGTAATAGACCAATTTTTAAAGCCTAATAGAGAATACTTTACTTTGAGGGAATTTAACCAATAAAGTGGAATAAATGCTAACTCATACTAATGTAATAAAGATGTAAAAACAAAACAAATGTAGAGCACCATCATGTTAAAAACGCTCTATTTTTTATCTTAAAAACACTAATAAAAAATGTATCTTTAGTTTTTAGTAAACAAATCTAACCTACCCTATTACATACACTTATGAGAAAACTTTTTGTATTTCTACTGCTTATTATATATGGTAGTAGTAACGCCCAACAATATGATAAAGTCTTTATTGAGAAATCAAAAGTAGATAAAAACAATGTAGTCTATCGTGTAGGAAGCAATTTTTACTATATGGTAAAAATCCAATCCGAAAATAAAGAGTATTATTTAGATAAGGCGCAAAAAGACTCCCTTACCACCAATAAAAATGAAGCTATTGATGAAATTCAATTATCTGTGGTTAAATCAAAGTTATTTGGTAGAACCAATAAAAACCAAACAGAGATAAAGTATAGTGATTACCCCAATCCTACTTTTAGAACTTCTACAGGACTAGTAGATAACCAAGAGAATATTTGGCTACATCCTCCGCGCTTTGGCTATTTAAAAGCTTTAGAAACTTGTCCTTTTCCTTATATTAAACTGCAAGAAAGGACAGGGTTCACTTGGACAGATCAAATGAGTATTGCCCCTTATTGGGGTGATCCTAGATGGGGAGTGTGGGAAGGAAGATTACTTTTAAACTACACCTATGAAATCCAGGGTCAAGACACTCTAACTACCCCACTGGGAGAGTTAAAAACTACAAAAGTGTATGGTATAGCTACCACTGATATTGGACAAAGTTCTTTAGTGGCATATTTTAATGAAACCTATGGCTTTGTAAATTTAGAGTATACTTTATTCAATGGAGATATAATTATATTAGAACTCCAAAGGACTACTTTTGAGTAATCTAGTTGTTCTTTTAATTCACTAAAGCAATGCTACTTTAGATAAGCGAACTGCTAATTCAGCAGAATCACTTCCTGTATATGTTATTGATTCTTGATCAATTTACCGATAATAAAAATGCCCTAAAAGAACAACTTCTAATAGGACATTTTTAAAGAAATAAAAGATGATCAAGCTCTAAAAGTCAAAGCTATAACTTACTTTGATTCCAACACTACTTGTTTTTAATTTTTTACCACTTACCTGGTAGCCACTATTTAAAGTAATAGCATCATTAAATACTGGGCGGTATTCTACTAGATCTGACTCATTGCTACGAGAAAAACCTTCATTTGTTATACCAAGATCATAAAATACTGATACTTGAATTAAATCATAACTAGGCAGCTCAAAACTAGTTCCTACTTCTAATAAATAAGACACTCTTGCTTTTACATCCGTGTTTACACTATGCTTGAAATCTCCAAAATCTCCAAAACCAGCAAAACTCGGCTCTTTGAACTCCACGTCATATTCTGGAAAATAACCACTGGTTTGTAGATTATTCGCCTGTAAATCTATTTTACTATTTAAGTTGATTCCAAATTTAAAACCTGTTCTAGCATAAAGCTTCCTTTGATCTAAAAGCTCATACTCTACTAAAATAGGGATAGATAATCTTGTGGTTTTAAAGGTTTCTTCAAAACTACTGGTGCGGTACTTAAAAATAAAGAATTCTCCCTCTGGATCAACATAATTACCTTGGCCGGTTAAACCTTCGTTTTTGAATGTATTTTGACTCATGGAAATTTCCAGTCCAGCAATCAAACTCCATTTATAGTTTAAAGGAAGGTTATAACTAGCACCTAATCCAAAATTACTTCCTGCCTTTGTGCTAAAACCTTCAGCTTTAGCTCCAGCAAAATTGATCCCTGCCAAAAGATATAGCTCTACTTTGCCATCAGAAAAAAAACTACTTCCATAGGGAGCAGCAATAAATTCCAAGTCTCTATCTTTTTCAAATAATTTATATTTTTCTGAAAATGTCTTATTCTCTAAAGGATTCTTCCTTAAGTCATTCGCAGCAAAGCTTGTTGAAAAGCTAAGTAGTAGTAAGCCCATAAAAATGGACTTACTAATTGCTTTCACTCTACTTGCTACTTGGGGCTGCTGCCCTTGTAAATTTGAGGTTACTCTATACATAGCATTATTTTTTGATCATAATAGATATTGATTCTTGCTTGTCTTTGTGTTTTAGCACTAGGAAATAAACCCCATATGCTAAGTTGGCTTTAATGGTTATAGTAGATACGGGTTTATCTAAATTACCAAAATCCACTAACTTACCTTGAGAGGAGAATATACGGTAAGAAGCCCCCATAAAGTCTTTCTCACTAAAATCATACTTCACCGATAATTGCTCTCCAACACTTACAGGATTGGGAGCCACCTCTACCTTTGTTGTATAAATAGATTCAAACCCTATTGGACAAGTTGTAATGCTTTGTCCGTCTACAGTGGTTAAAACTGCGGAGTAAGAAGCCTCCCAATCAATGGTATCTGAACTACTATTTCCTTGACTATATACCTGCCCTTGCTCTAATAACTCTCCATTTTTATAGATTGCAAAATCTTTAAATACATAGCCTCCATTTGTCTTTGGATTATTATTAATAAAGAGTAGATTATCGTACTTACTAAGTAGGATCTTCGAACTACTTACATTGGATTTTAACTTAATTTCATAGACTTGCGTCTCGCCTTGCTCATTTGATGCAGCAAAAAGCACATAATCTTGAACTAGTTGTCCATCAACTGTTGCAATTCGTATTTCACGAGAAGGCTTAATCTGCACAGATTCATCGGCATCTACTTTAATTACAAGATCCTGTCCTTCATCAATACATCCCAAGTCAATGGTCTGATTGGGAGAAATTTCTGGATAATATACTCCGTTTATAGAAATTCCCTTTATTTCCACATCCTTAATGTCGGAACTTTTTACCACCAAACTCTGGGTTGCATAAGCAGCATTGTAATTGGCACTTCCCTCTTGTTTTGCCGTTACGCTCATGCTTCCAACAGCCTTAATACTTACCAATCCAGTTGGTGTACCTACAGCAAAATCCGCAGGAAGTATATTGGCATAAGTATAACTAACTGGTAAACCACTAGAGGCAGTTGCATTTAGCTGTAAGCTTTTCGTAGATGGGTAATCTACAATTATCTGTGAATCAAAATTCATAATTACTTGATCTGCCTTCTCGATGATAAAATCACCAGGAATGAAACTTAAATAGTAATTTTCATTGGCCAGTAAACTTCCTTGCTCTATGTCATAATGACCTGCATTCTCTCCGGGTTGTCTAACTAGTTTTCCACTTAAAACATTTGCTTGTAAATCCTGGTTTACTAGACCACTTACTTTATAATTTAAAACTGGGTCTACTTGTTTATAAACTTTAGATGTATTTAAAGCCTGTACCTGCAAGCTTGCCTTTGTGATTAATAAATCTGCTGGCTCATAGCTTAGCTGATAATTTCGCCCAGCATTTAAACTTCCTAGTAAAATAGCATACTTACCAGTATCCTCCCCTTGTTCCCTTTTTAAACTTCCCTGCATCACCTCTTGTGGGTTTTCAGATTCTAACAGCCCTATTACACTATAAGTTAAACTAGGGTCCTTTTGGCCATATACTTTGGTTTGATCCTCAGCCACAACAGTTATTTGCAATGGAGTAATAGTTAACTCATTTGATGTGTATTGCGTTTTATAATTCTTTGTTGAACTTAAACTTCCTTGATTAATAACATATGAGCCAACATTTTCCCCTGGTTCACGAGTTAACTTACCTGTTAGTACATCTTGTACTAAGTCCGAGTTAACAAGTCCTTTTACTTTATAACTCAAAGGTGGATCTACTTGGGAGTACATCTTAGTTATAGCATCTGCTTGTATATCTAAAATAGCAGCAACAATAGTTAAAGTACCTGGAGTGTAACTTACTTTATAGTTACCCGATGGACTTAAACTTCCTTGTTCAATAGGGTATTGTCCAACATTTTCTCCTACTACTCGGTATAACTCACCACTTAGCACATCATTCGCCTGAAGTCCACTTACTTGATAAGTCAAGTTAGGATCCTTTTGGCCATAAATCTTAGATGCATCATCTGCGGTGATACCAACACTAGCTTGTTCGATAGTGAATTTACCCACTTCAAAATTCATAATGTAATTGAAGTTTGGCTTTAGGGTAGATTTTTCAATCCAGTACACACCAACATCTTCTCCTTGTTCACGAGCAATATTTCCGGAAAATACCTCCTTGGAAGTATCTTGACCTACTAAACCTTCTACGCTATAGGTTAAACTTGGATCTTTCTGTCCATAAACCTTTTGCCTATCAGCGGCTATTACTTTAATTCTACTTGGAGTAATTTCAAAAATAGACTCTATAAAATTGATAGTAGAATTGTCACTTGCTACTAATGTCCCTTGTTTAATTTGATATATATCCACATTTTCGCCTGTATCTCTTAAAAGATTTCCACTTAAACTTACCCCTTGTTTTAAGCCTGAATAACTATAAGTAAGTTGAGGATCTTCCTGTCCATACACTTTGGTTTGTCCCTTAGCAATAACCGTTAAGATATTCCCTGTAATAATCAAAGATCCTTGCGAATATTCCACAGTATAGTTAGGCGAGGTACTTTGTAAAGTACCTTGGTTGATTTTATACTCTCCTTGTTTCTCTCCTTGTTCTCTATTCAAGGTACCTTGTAGCAAATCTTCTGGGTTCTCCATATTAACCATTCCACTTACTACATAAGTAAATGCAGGATCTGGCTCATTTTCTACCTTACTTAACGTATTGGCTCTGACTTTAAGAACACCAGGAGTAATTTGTAAGTAATTGCCTTTAAATACAAGGTTATAGTTAGACGAAGCCTTTAAGGTGTTTTGCTCAATAGCATAACTACCTACTTGTTCACCCTGCTCTCTTTGCAGCTCTCCACTTATAACTGCGCCTTGGATATCCTGATTAGTTAAACCTTTTAATTCATAGGTTAAAGATGGATCGCTTTGACCAAACTCCTTGACTTTTGGATCTACCTCAAGGACTAGTTCAGCTGGAGTAATACTTAATACACCAGGTACAAAGTTTACTCTATAATTAGCACTAGCCTTAATACTTCCTTGAGTAATTGGATACTCTCCTACATTAAACCCAGGTTTACGATATAAGTCACCTGTGATAATACTAGATGTGTCTTGATTCACAAGTCCATTTACCTGATAGGTTAAAATTGGATCAGCTTGTCCATATACCTTAGTTTTATCTTGTGCTAGAATAGTTAAATCTCTAGGAGATATAGTTAAATTAGCACTTTGATAAGTAACCACATAATTGTTACTAGGCATTAAATCACCTTGGGTGATTTGATAACTTCCCACATTCTCCCCAGGTTGACGATACAAACTACCCGTTAAAACATCTTTACCTAATAAACCACTTACCGTATAAGTTAGACGAGGATCTGCCTCCCCATATACTTTATTTTGCGCGATAGCCTCAATGGTAACAGGGGCCTTTTCTATGGTAAAGTACTCTGGATTTAAGGATAACTTATAGTTGTTATTTGCCTTTAAGCTACCCAATTGAATTAGATATTCTCCAGCATCTTCTCCTGGTTCTCTACTTAAGCTACCTCCTAGTACAACAGAGACATCTTGACTATAGACTAATCCACTTACTTGATAGGTCAAACTAGGATCCTGCTGAGCATACACCTTAGATTTCTTATCCGGTGTAATAGTTAACCTAGCTGGCTCTATTTCTAAAGTTCCTTCTATAAAAGTAATATATCTACCTAAAGAAGATACCAAGGTTCCCTGTGTAATTTTATAGGTCCCAACATCATTGCCTTCGGCGCGTATTAAACTCCCCTGTAGTGTTTCTCCATTTTGTAGACCTGTTACAAAATAAGTAAGACTTGGATCCTGTTGACCATAAACCTTAGTTTTATTTACAGCTACAACCGTTAAGTTACTATCCGATGTGATGTAAAACTGATTCTCTTTAAAACTTAGTTCATAATTTGAATTACTCACTAAATCTCCTTGAGTGATAGTATATACACCAATGTCCTCACCTGTAGTTCTATTTAAAGTACCACTTAATACTTCATCTTGGGTATCTCCATGAACTAAACCTTGTACCATATAGGTAAATAATGGATCTTTAGCTCCTTTGATTTTGCTAGCAGCATTAGCCGTAACCTTTAATGTGGATGGAGTAATAGTAAACACACCATTTTCCACAGAAAGTGAATAGTTACTAGAAACCTGGATATCTCCCTGTGTAATTTTATAACTACCAACTTGCTGACCTTGTTCTCTTATAGGTTGGCCTGAAATAATGGCATCACTAATTAAATCCTGTCCTTTTAGACCCATTATATCATAGGTTAAAACTGGATCTATCTGTGAATAATCTTTTTGTTTATTATCTAAAATAAGACGTAGGTTACTCTTTGTAATACTAAAGTCATTACCTACAAATTCGATACTGTAATTATCATTAGCCTGTAGACTACCTTGCTCTATAGCATAAACTCCAACATTTTCTCCCCAAACTCGAGATAAATCACCACTTAAAACCTGGTAAGCTGCATCAAAATTAACTAGACCTTCTACTTGATAGTCTAATTTAGGTTCTAATGTCCCGTAAATTTTGCTTTTAGCATTAGCCTTTACAGTTAAACTAGCAGGTGAAATTGTTAAAGTACTTGGCTCGAAAACAAAATTATAGTTTCCACTAGGACGTAAACTTCCTCTTTCAATGGCATAACTACCAACATTCTCTCCTAAAGCACGTGACAAACTACCACTTAAAACATCTTGGTTTTTTAATCCTGTTACATTATAGCTAAGAACTGGATCTAAACTACCATAGATTTTACTACTTGGATTAGCGCTAATAAGCACATCAGCTTTTGTTATAGTAAATAAGCCCTGTGTAAAGCGAAGTTTGTAGTTAGAGTTAGAACTTAGATCTCCTTGTTCTATAATATACTGTCCTACATCTTCTCCCTTATGACGAAGAATATCCCCACTTAAAACTTGCTCTTGTTGATCCTCTAGCTTTAATCCATCTACTTGGTAGAGTAAAGAAGGGTCTTCTTGCCCATAAACCTTTTGATTATTTAAGGCATTTACAACAAGCTCAGAAGGGGTGATTCTCAAAGTTGCATCCACAAACAAGATAGAGTAATTATTAGAGGCCTTAAGACTACCTATGGTAATTTTATACTGACCGACATCTTGACCATTACCTTGCTCAGCACCAATGGCTATACTCTCTCTAGATAAGCTCCCCATTAAGTACTCCCCTGGCAGTAACCCTGATACTTGATAGGTTAAACTTGGATCTAAATCTCCGTAAACTTTAGTTTGGTTTTGTGCAACAACAACAATTTGACCTTGTGTTATTAGCAATTCACCAGACTGAAATTCAATAACATAATTATCATTTACAGATAAACTACCTTGATCGATACTATATGTACCTATTTGTTCTCCTTCAGCACGAGATAAACTACCACTTAAAACATCAGCTGGTTTGTCATTGTTAAATAAAGGCGATAAAGAATAAGTTAAAGCAGGGTCTACTTCTCCATAGCTCTTTGCTTTAGAATCTGCATTTACTTGTAAAGTAGCAGGGGTAATTGAGAAGTTACCAACTGTAAAACCTACTTGATAATTATTAGATAGGACCATTTGATCTGTTAGTATCTCATAACTACCTACACCCTCTCCTTGAACTCTGTATGGTGATCCACTTAGGATAATATCCTCTTGGAAATCTCCCTCTACTTGTCCAAGAATTCTTACCTCTAAGATAGGATCTACTTGTCCATATACTTTACTTTTGCCTTCAATTACAATTTCTAAATTAGCTTTTTTAATGGAAAATACAGCTTTTTGAAAAGAAATCTCGTAATTATCTCCTGCAATTAAGTTTCCTTTTTGTATATCATAATCTCCTATGGACTCCCCTTGAGCACGGGTCAAGTCCCCTTTAATAACTTGAGAAGCAACATCCCATTTAGCTAACCCCTCTAATTGGTATTCAAACTTTGGATCTACTTGTCCATATAACTTACTAGAAGGGGTTGCTTTAACTATCAAACTAGCTTTAACAACGGATAAAGTTCCTTCTATAAAGTCCAATTCATAGTTTTTTGAAGCCTGAAGACTACCTTTATTTATACTATAATCCCCTACATTCTCACCTAAGTTACGCTCAAGCACACCGGTTAAGGAATCTGTACCTACTAAGCCAATCGCCTTGTAAGTTAACTTTGGATCTACTTGTCCATAAGTCTTAACCAATGAATTAGCTTGTACTGTTAACACCTTAGGAGTAATGGTTAAATTGGCTGTACTGAAGTTAATTTTATAGTTATCCGTAGCTTGTAAATTACCTAATTGTATTAGGTAATCTCCCACATTTTCTCCTTGTACTCTAGATAATTTCCCGGTTAAAATACTTCTATCCTCTGTATAAACAAAACCATTCACATCATACTTAAATACCGGATCACTCTGACCGTATTCTTTGCTTACTTCCTGGGCGGTTACCACAAGATCCTTTGGAGTAATTCTCAATTTACTAGGGGTGAAAACTATGGTATAATTACTATTACCTTGGGAGTTGGTAACTCTTAAATTTCCTTGTGTAATTTCATATTCTCCAACATCATCACCTGCTACCCTCTCTAATTCTCCCTCAATAATTTCTCCTGGCTTTAATCCATATACATCATAAGTTAATTTTGGATCACTTTGTCCATAAACCTTAGTTAAGGCATTAGCAACAACCGTAATTGTGCTACCTACAATAGTAAATTGACTAGGTGTGTATGCGATAGAATAATTACTATCAGCCACAAGACTACCTTGGTTAATAGTATAAGAGCCTACTTCCTCTCCAATTGCCCTTTCTAATTTTCCTGTTAAAACATCTTCTTGTTTATCGTGGTTGGTAAAGCCAGTTGCTACAAAAGAAAAAGCATCTGGATCTTTTTCCCCGTAATATTTTCCCGAAGGATTAGCCTTTACTTCTAAAGTAGCAGGTGTAATTTGAAAATCTGTGTTTACAAATTCATAAATATAATTATTACTTACTTTTAATTCATTTGTATTAAGAGGATAAGAACCTACATCTTGTCCTTCTTTACGCTTTAAATTTCCACTAACAACATTTTCCTGTATATCTTCATTGACTAAGCCCTTTACACTATAACCTAAAATTGGATCAACTTGGCCATATACTTTAGTAGACTTGTTGGCAATAATAGTTAAATCTGCAGGTAAAATAGTAAAATCTGCACCAGTAAAATCCAAGGTATAATTTGCATTAATCACTAGGTTTTTAGCCTCTACACCATATGTACCAACATTCTCTCCCTCAACTCTATTTAACTGACCATGGACAATACTATCAATATGATCACCTTGACTAAGTCCTTTATAGGTATAAGTTAATATAGGATCTTTTTGTCCATATACTTTACTTTGTGTATCAGCAGTAATAGCCAGTAGAGAAGGTGTAATAACAAAATTATTACCTACAAAATTTAGCGTATAATTATTTACAATAGACAAATCTCCTTTGGAAATAAGGTATTTTCCAACGTCCTCTCCTTTTTGACGCTTTGGCAAACCATATACCACATTATCTTGGATATCTTCCCATTGTAGCCCAGAAACCTCATAATTTAAAATAGGATCCTCATCACCATATACTTTTTGACTTGCGAGTGCTTTAACGATTAATTCAGCAGGGGTAATAGTGAACCTTGCAGGTACAAACTTTATAGTATAGTTAGAATTTACTCCAAGCAATGTACCTTGATTAATCCAATAAGTACCGTTAACACTCTCACCAGTGGTTCTACTTAAATTCCCTTTTAATTGATTCTCCGCAGAGTCACCATAAAAGAATCCACTTGCTTGGTACTTTAATTCTGGATCAGACTCTCCGTAAATTTTACTTTCTGTCAATGCTTGAACAGTAAGTTGAGCTGCGTGAATTTCAAAAATGTCACCTGTGAAGTTTAAGCTGTAATTTTCATTAGTCGCAAGGGTTCCCTTCTCTATGTTATAGCTACCTACATTGTGGTTAGCCTTATCAGAACGCTCCAAAGATCCTTTTAAAACCCACTGATCATCCCCATTAACAAGTCCTGATACAGTGTAAGTGAAATTAGGGTCATCCTGCCCGTAAATTTTGCTAGCTGCATTGGCCTTAACATTTAAGCTTGCTGGTGTAATAGTTAAATCACTTCCTTGGAATTTAAGGGCGTAATTATTATTAGCCTGTAGATCTCCCACTAGAATAGCCCACGTTCCTACATTCTCTCCTAGTGTGCGGGATAAGCTCCCTGTTAAAACAGCTTCCTTGTGATCCCAAGGTGCTAGTCCTTCCACTTTGTAGTCTAAGATAGGATCTATTTCTCCATAAACTTTAGTTTGAGGATTTGCTGTAACAGTTAATATATTCCTAGATATAACAAGGTTAGCCTCTTGATAAACTAAGTTGTAATTAGGACTCACCGATAAATGATCTCCCAAGATTGGATAACTTCCAGCTGCATAACTTGTAGAAATTCGGTATAAATCCCCTTTAATAGTATTGTCTTTTGAATCTCCATTTACCAAACCTTGTACCTCATAGGTAAAAACAGGTATCGCCTGACCATACAAAACACTTTGGGCATTAGCCGTTACTTGTAAATTAGCTTGTACAATCTTATACAAAGCAGGTGTAACAACTATATTGTAATTCCCTGTAGGGTCGGATAAACTACCTTGAACAATTGGATAATTTCCTACATTGCTACCTGTACTTCTAGTTAATTCTCCTTCTAAAATACCGATGGTATCTCCGTATTGTAAATTTTCAGCCTTAAAAGTAATAGGTAATATCTCACCACCATAAACCTGAATAACTTCATCAGGTACTATGGTTAAAGTAGCCTTTGTAATTACTAATTGATTTGCATTATAAGAGTAAGTATAGTTATTTGTTTTAAGAGCTAAGCTTCCATTTTCAATAAAGTAAGTCCCCACATTGATAGGTTGAGAAACCACAGCATTATTTTGGTTATAGCTTAGTTGTCCTTCAAATACATCTTCTTTTTTATCGTCTGCTTTTAAACCTATTACTTCATAATCAGCATTAGCAATAGCCTGTCCATAAACAGCTTGATTGCTTTTGGCATTAACAACAACTGCAGCAGGGGTAATAGTCAAAGTTGCTACTAAAGTTTGAGGTTGGTAATTTTTCCCATAATCAACAGTAGCCGTTACTGTATACTCCCCTACATTTTTAAATGAATTACCTTCATTCTCATAAGTAACGCCTTGTGTTACCTCTTGATTAGTATCGGTAGATGTTACAAAAATACGTTGGTCCCCACCAGAGTAAGTTGCTGATTTACTTTCAAAAGAAAGATTTCCAATTACAGCCGGAGTTATTGTTAAGGTAGATTCTACCTCTGTAGGTAGATAATTTGACGTGCCATCTTGTCTAGTTACAGTAGCTACCACTTTATAAGTACCTACATCAGAAGGACACTCACTACTTGAGGTGTTATCACTTGTATTGGTATAAGTATATTCTACTTTATCGGTTGATTCGTTTTGTCCTGTTAAGGTCAAACACAATTGCTTATTTTCATATACTTCTATACTTCCATTAAGTGAAAGCCCACTAATTGGTATTGCTTTGATTGTAAGCACAGCCTCTAAAGGCACAATTGGCTGAACATTCTCATTTTCAAAACTAGCCACTGCATTGTATACACCCGCGTTTACAGGAGGCTCAGTTGTGGAATTACTCTCTCCTTGCAAAGTATAGGTAATAGTGGTTTTTGTTTCTGCAGGTAGATTTCCTACTACTGCAAGTACGTGGGGATTACCATCATAATTAAATTCAGCATTTTCAAAATGTATTTCTCCTGCATCTATAGGTAAGATAGTTAAAATAGCCTCGGCAGTATAAGGCAAATAATTGTCATTTCTAACTACTGTTACCTCTACAGTATAAACTCCAACGTTTATAGCCTGATCAACCACATTACCATCACTATTTTTGTATATGTAAGTAGGTGTATCACCACTTTCTAATCCACTCACAGTTATTTCTTTGGGTGTACCATCATAGCCAACATCAACTCCTTTGAAGGTCAAGCCTGGAATTTCAATTGGGTTAATAACTAAAGAACTAGTTTGAGTCCATACACTATAATTTGGCGTTTTATCTATCACGGCAGTTACCTCATAGGTGCCAACTTCTACGGGACCTGGCGCTATAGTATTCCCTTGATCATCCTTGTAGGTATAGGTTACTTCATTGTCTTGTATAGCTGCACTATTTTCACCAGAAATCTTTAAAAAGATTTGATTTCCAGTATAGTCTATAGTTGCCCCTTTTAACTCAATTTCTTCTATGTCTGCAGGATTGATAGTCAAGGTAGCCTTGTACTCTTGTGAATTATAATTAGGATTAGTTACTGTAGCTATTACTAAATACTCTCCTACATCACTTGGAGCACCAGAAAGTGGAGTATCTCCTTTAAAATAAGCATAGGTTACATTACTATTCTCAGGTAATTCTCCTTGAAGAGGCAAAGTAAAAGTGTCCCCCGTATATTCAAAATTAGTATCACTAAGACTTAATCCAATAAAATTAGCCTTTTGTATAATTAAACTACCGTCAGTCCTAGTTACATCGTAGCTAGATTCATTAGTTAGTGTTACGTCTTTTGTTAAAATACTATAGGTATCAGCTCCGTTTATTTCTGGAGTTATAGAAAGAGTACCTGATATTTTATCATCATAATATAAATTCCCCTTAACTTGGTATTCAAAGGTAGGAATAGGATCTCCGAAGGTTATAGTATAACTTTTAGCAATAATTTCTAAAGGGGCTTTATTAATTATTACACTCTCAGGTTCTAGAGTAAAATTATAATTACCCATGCTACTTTGATTGGTTGTCTTGTTTTCGATAAGCAAACTACCTTGGACAATATTATATTGCCCAGCAGTTAGCGCGTTTCCTTCTAGGGCCAATGCCCCTGTGAAAGTATCAAAACTAGCTATGCCATTCTCGGAAACACTATAAGATATATCACCTATAGGCTCGCCGTATTGTTTTGAAACCCCGTGAGGTGTTACTACTACATCGCGTTTGTTAATCGAAAAACTAACGTCATCTACAAAATCTATATCTGCATTTTTATTACTTTGATATTCTTCTGGCAATAAAATAGAGTAATGCCCAACGTTAATACCTTGCTCTCGGGTCAATACTGGTTTATAATCTAAATTAGTTATATCTCCCTTAGTGGCATCTATATTATAGGTAAAAGACTGGGGTTCGGCATCCCCATAAATCTTACTTTGTCCACTATCTGGGGTAATAGTAACAGCTGCTTTTAAAATCTCAAACTTTTTATCAGAGTCTATTAATATTTTATAAGTTGCATTGCCATTTTCATCTTCTACACTATGTAAATCACTTGTTATATAATTGTACTTTCCTGCATCATCTCCTTCAACTCGTTTCAATGTACCTTCTACACCTCCTTCTTTATATGTACCCATAGCAACAGATACCTCATAGGAAAAAACAGGGTCTTTTTCTCCAAAATATTTACTACTAGCATTCGGGATTACATTCACCTCTGATGGTAAAATGGTAAAAGTACCCTCTGTAAAGGCAAGTTCATAATTATCTGGATCTGGTGTAATAGCTATACTACCTTGTTGGATTTTATATATTCCAACATTTTCTCCACTTTGGCGAACAGGATTACCTATTACCATACTATTGCCAGATAAGACACTGGTTGGATCTACAGAATATGTAAAGCTAGGATCCTTTTCTCCATAGTATTTACTTAAATTCTCAGCTTTAACTTTAACGCTATTTTTATGTACGATTACCTTTATCTCAACAACTTCACTAACACATAAGTTTTCATTTTGACTATAAACGAAATACGAAGTCTCTCCCACCTTTGCCGTAGAGGGCGTAAATGGCGTTTTTGTAGCGTTATCTGTATCCATTCCTCCATACTCATCACTTGGCATCCAATAAATATTATCTCCCTCTGCCTTTAAAGGCACAGCTTCATCACCAATATCATAATGTATTACTTCTTGAGTTACTGGAGGAGCTACAAAATCACAATCTATTTCATATGCCCCAACAGTCACACGAAAATTAGAGCTTCTAGGATTTGCTTCAAAATCTCTTGGATCAAGGTCAAACTTTTGTATTATATTCTCATAAGCCTTTCTACTTCCATTAAAAGCTGCAGTATTTCCATCTGGTTTTAAGGAAAAATAGGGCTGTGAAGAGTTTGCATCTTTAATAAATCCAGGGGCTTTTCTGCTATTACCACCTGTAGAGTGTCCAAACTCTAATCTTCCCATTGTCGATCCCTGTTGTAATCCTGTTGTAATAGTATTACTCATGGTATCCTTTCTTACACTTGCGTTACTTGCACTATAAAAGTAATTACGATAAGCTGCAGAACCACTAGTACCATTATCATAAATGATGGTATTTAAAGTAGAGGTCATTGTAGTCTCCTTTTTTTCCATACTTATTGCATATGCTCCTACAGTCGTTGGAGCATAATTATATGCTATAGTATTATTAATAGATACCAATCTAGTTGACTTCTCTATTCTAAAAGCTGCTGCCACGTTTTTACTTACGTTCCTCTCAATTAAGGAATTAATAAAGTAAATCCCATTGTTATCACCTTTATCAAGTCCTTGTTTATTTTCATCCGAAAATATTGTTCCGTTATTTCCAACATGATTTCCATAAAAATGGACATGAGAAAAAACAATATGAATATTACTTTTTTGCGATATATCATCATTAGACTCAGGACTCTGTGTAATAATAGTAATTGCACCACTATTGTATCCACTTACAGGAGTACTTCCCTTAAAAAACTTAATTGTTTTACGGTTATAATCACTATATGCTCCAAAAACGGATACCCCATCTATAATAACAGTAGTATTTGCTGGCATAGCAAAATACAAGATATGTGAAGGATTTTTGGTATTACCTGAAATCATACTTGAACTAGGATTACTACTATAAGGATTTAATTTAGTTGTATTACCTAAGTCACCACTTAATATTGTTTCATTAGCCCTCCAATTACGTTCGCTTTGCTTTTTCTCATTTCCTTTAAATCCCCCGTATATTTCAATACCAGAGGTTAGTAGAAAACCTGCATACTGCCAATTAGCTTGATCTTCAATAGGTTGTTTAGGAGGATTATTCTCATCGTAACGCATGTCGTACTTTGGATAATAAGTTCCCTCTTTAAGCCAAAGTTTATAACCATCTTTCCCCTCTGCCCATCTTAATGCATCGGCTAGGTCAACTCCTTTAGACCATGAGGATCCATCCCCTGTTCCCTTAGGAGTTACGTAAATAATGTTTCCAGATCCTGGAGAAATTTTAATGTCTGTTTGTCCGAAAGCTACGCTAGCAAACAACATTAAAAGTGCCATTTGTAGATATTTTACCATAATATACAATTAATATTATCATAAAATTACAAAACAACTATGTTTAAATCTACTAAAATAACATTATTTATAGAGAAAATAATAATAAAGTATATTTAAGAAGTAATTATTATAAATAAACTATAAAAAACACCACATCAAAAACAGTCAACAGCATATTGCATTTTATTATGATTCTTAATTTACAACAAGGCAACTAGCTATGTTTTTTCCAGACAAATAGCTAAATAAAACGATGGATCTTAAAAATAAAATCATCCAATAAACCAAGAGTAATATACAGGAAAGCTTCAATTTTTTTTAGATGTATCGCCTAACATTTGATCTTAGAATTTAAAGGTCTTACTAATTTTGAACAGCCCTTTAATCCAGCAGAGATTACCCCATTGGGACAGTACATTTTTGTAAAAAAAGTGCTCGTTAAAAAATGGGTGGAATATCCAATTAAAGGACACTCTTTGGTTAGAGCATTTATGAGCCAGCCCAAAAGAGTAATAATAAATAAACAACACACGGATTCCTTTGTTTTTCAAATTTCTCACATAAAGGATGCTTTTTAACCATGCTTTCTTTATTACTATTCCAGTCGCCTTTAACCCGATATAACTTATATAATCTACCTACCCCAGGATCTTCTAATTTTAAAAAATAGAATAAGTAGAGTATAAAAGTATTTTATACTTTTGATATCAGAACATATCTATAACACTATCAATATACATTCTCCATTCTGGTCTATCAGAGTATTGGGCATATCTTTTTGCTTTATTTATAACAATTGTATATATTTCACAGACAACGTCCATCTTTATACAAGAAATATAGTTGTGTTGTTCTACCAAACACCCTATATGCAAGTAGCTTTATAATTCCTTACCTGAATTATTAGTCAAAAGGCTAACAAACTCATCTCACTACACTATCAGAAAGTTCATTTTAACCTCTTGTTACTGCCAACTACAAGCCCTTTAACGTTTACTTGAATCACTTATCTAATAGCTACAAAGAAAGAGCTAAAGGTTATAAATAAAATATAACACCTCTAAAGCATCTTCTTTATTTTGTATTTTAACTTGAAGTATTTCAACAATCTGCACATTATTTTCTGATAATGTTATTTCATTCATTAAGTGATTAATCTCATTAATAGCATAATCACCTCCTTTTAAATAATAGTCTAAAGCTATTTTATAAATATTCTCTTCTTCGGTGAATTGTGTATACTTGTATTTATCAGAAACAGTTTGTAAAACAATATCAGTATTATTTGAATTATCCTTGACTTCTATCAGAGCTCTTAATAGTTCAATCATAAATGAGTTTGGTTCATTTAAGGTTGTAAATACAGATAATGCATCCTTTACCCTTCCCATTTGATATAGAAGCTTTATTTTTTCAATTTTATAAAAATCATCCTTGTTCACTTTAATCAGTTCATCTATAAAAAGAACGACAGAATCTTGTTTTTCTTTAGAGTGAGGTTCTAAATTCCATTTTTCGTAACTCTCAATATAATTATCTTCAATTTTTGATAACTTAATATTTTCAGATTTATTGCAGTTGGTAGTAATCATGAATACCCCAATTAAAAAAAACATCTTTGACATTGTTGAAACAATTTAAAAATTTTAAAAAGATATACTCGTTTTTTTTTCAATAATAGCGCAACTATTAACTGTAATAACCTACGAAGCTAAATGCTACTTAGACATAGTCCTAGTTAATTGGTTATTTCAAATTCTTAGTTAGATAGTGGGTTGCATACCCTTTTGGTCTATCTTTTAAAGTTGCTACGAGTTGGTAACCATTTTTTTCATAGAATGGTTTAGCTTGCCAACTTGTAGTTTCTACAAATGCTTTTTCACAATTATTTTCTATCGCAAATTGTTCAGCTGTTTTGATTAAGCTATTCCCTACTCCTTTGCCTCTACACTGCTCAGAAAGCCATAGTAGTTCAATGTGTAAAGTATTCCAATAACAAATTGCTCTTATACCTCCCACAATTTCACCTACTTCATTTCTTGCAAATACTGAAAACTTAACTTCAGCTTCATTAGGTTCAAGTTCTGGTATTGTAGTTTTATTATAGGTTGTTATTCCATCTCTTAAAACTTGGGCGTCTTCTTCTTTTGGATTAGTGGTTAATTGAATCTTCATTTGGTGATTGTTATTATATCGATCAGTTTCAATACAGCTTTTTATTATAGACAATTTAGTGTTTTTTTCTTTGATTAGGGCGCTTACATGTTTAGTTTCAAATAGAATAGGAGGCTGAAGATTATTTCTTCAGCCGACCTTTCACACCACCCGGCATACGGTTCCGTACCAAGGCGGTTCTTAACTTTACGATACTTTTAAGTAGATGTCATTTAGAGATGGATAACCTGCTCGTCTTAGTACTTGCTTATTTAATGTAGTATGGAGGACAAAACT
>NZ_JBTXLS010000017.1:0-53178 GCF_054871665.1 Myroides sp. LJL115
AGATAACCCGGTAATATTTAAAAACAGGTAAATATAAACAGAAAGAGGTAAACCATTAAAAGTAATCACTTTTAATAGTTCACCTCTTTGTTTTAAGTCTCCATTTTAAAAAGGGACTTTTTCAGTGCCCTTGTTTAAAACTGGCTCTTCTTTATACTTCTAATTTATTTTAAATAACCTCTTCTTCTTTTGCTCCATAGATGGAAGTCTCACTAGGTACAGCTGCTTTAAAAACAACTTCATCCTTATGACTTAAAACCATTGCTGGCTTAAATTCAAACTTCCAATGGTCTTTAGTATAAAGACCCTGCTCTTGTTTATTCAAGAGAATTCCCTTTGCATGGTTGGGCAAATAAATTTCAACTTTATCCTTATTAGGACTTACTACAACAAAACAGCTAATCCCATTTTGCTCTAGATCGTTTTCTTCTTCGATTTGTTCTTGGGTAACCTTTCCTACTGGAGTTAATCGAAACCCAATTTCAAAAGGTCGAATACAATCCTCAAAAATTTGACTATAGCAGTAACCTTGATCAGGTGCACACTGCGTTGGATCGGCCTCTGGATTAACATCTAAATCTTGCCCGATTACTAAAGCATTATTTTCCATGTTACTCTCTTGCTTGAGGATAAAATCACATGAAAACAAAGACATAGCAACAAGGGGTAAAAAATAAATTATTTTTCTCATATCAAGTCGCAATTTAATAGTACCTATTTTTTGGTATACAATATACTTTGAATAGTAGAAAACTCTGTAGGTTTACCATCTTGGAAAAAATACTGGATCAATACTTCTCCTTTTTGATCTCCTGCATAAAAATCGGCAATAATCCATCGATGATTTAAAAACTGTACCTTATTAATAATACACTTATATCCATCTATCACCCCATACGGGACTAAAGTATTTCCTTGGG
Source organism: Myroides sp. LJL115 (assembly GCF_054871665.1). NCBI lineage: Bacteria > Pseudomonadati > Bacteroidota > Flavobacteriia > Flavobacteriales > Flavobacteriaceae > Myroides > Myroides sp. LJL115. Next base: position 921 of record NZ_JBTXLS010000017.1, read on the forward strand.
CATTATGGTTTAAAGCCAATACTTCTTGTTCTATTTTATGTACATCACTATCTATGGTCTTATAGTTGAAGTACTCCTGGGCTACTGCATTGTTTTCTAGGGCAAAATAATTAGCTAAATCTAATTCTTTTTCAACCTGATGTAAAGAATCTCTTACAATTTCAATACGTTTTTGAGCAATATCTATCCTTTTATCAGCACTTTTACGCATATTATTATTGCTAGCAAACAACAATACGATGATTAAAATAGAAAACATGAAAAGATAGAAAAACACCTTATTTCTCATAGGAATATTTATAGATTAATTTTTAAATTATCAAAGGCCAAATATACATCTTTCGGCAGTACTTTTTGCACCTTTTCATGAAAACCTAGATCTTGAGAAATATGGGTCAAATAAGCCTTTTGGGGTTGTACTTTTTCAATAAACTCCAAAGCCTGTTCTAGGCTAAAATGGGTTGGATGCTCACTTATACGCAAAGCATTTACCACTAAAACTTTACACCCACTTATTTTGTCAATACAAGCCTGGTCTACATATTTAGCATCGGTTATATAAACCAAGTCTCCTAGAATAAATCCCAATATATCTAAATCACCATGTAAAATTGGCAAGGCAGTAATGGGCTTATCCCCTATTTTAAATTCTTGAAAAGCCTCCAAGGCAATTGGTTCTACTTGTGGGGCTCCAGGATATCTATTCTCTGTAGCAAAGATATACTCATAACGTCTTTTTAGGGCATCTAGGACCCTAGGCAGACCATACAATGGCATTGACCCATGAAGGTAACAAAGTGTTCTAATTTCGTCCAAGCCAGCTACGTGATCCGCATGCTCGTGGGTAAATAAAATAGCATCTATTTTATTGCATTTGGCCTTTAGCATTTGCTGGCGAAAATCTGGTCCACAATCAATTAAAATGGTTGTATCTTCCCATTTAATTAAAATTGAACTTCTCAAGCGCTTGTCCTTTTGATTTTTACTTCGTCCAACCGGATGATCTATTCCAATAACTGGAATGCCAACAGAGGTTCCGGTACCTAAAAAATATACTTCCAACTTACTATTTTTTTTACAAAAATAAGCTTTATCTTTTTTTGTTGTACTATATTTATTAGGTTTGTTTAAAAAGCTTAAAACATGGAAAAATTTGCAGAAGATTTAGTATTACAAGGCGATAGAGTTATTGAACATCACCCTGCTATCCAGGACAAAGCATTAATGGTTAATTTAAATAGCAATATTTATGGAACATTTGCCGAAATTGGTGCAGGTCAAGAAACAGTGCGACATTTTTTCCGTGCTGGTGGTTCTTCTAAAACCGTAGCAAAGGCAATTAGTGCTTATGACAAGGTTTTTAGTGACGCCATTTATTCCGTAGAAAAAGATGGCCGTTATGTTACAGAAAGCAGACTAGATAAGATGCTGGAGTATGAAACCCGTAAATTAGAAGAAAGATTAGTGAGACAAAGTAACCCAAATAAGGCCTTTTTCTCCTATGCCAATACAGTAGCTACTATTGATTATGCTAAAAAGAACAAAGGCCATGGTTGGATTGGAATTATGTTTCAGTCAAATGCCAATGAACCTTATAGCAAAATCATTCTACACATACAATTTAAGGAAACCGATTCTAGACTGCAACAAGAAACCTTAGGAATTCTTGGCGTAAACTTAATCTATGGAGCTTTTTATCAAAATCACGATCCTAAAAAACTTATACATAGTTTATATGACCACTTAGATAAAGATCAAATAGAAATAGATACCATTAACTTCTCTGGTCCTTTGTTTGAGAAAATAGACAATCGATTAATGAGTTTATTCTTGGTGAAAAATGGAATGACAGATGCAGTCATGTTTGGTCCTGACGGAAAGAGCCAACTACCTGCAAATGTTTTATTTAGAAAAAATATTTTAGCACTAAGAGGTAGTTTTCGTCCAGTAACCATAGTAAACATGCATATGTATACCAATGCCTTAGAGATGTTTAAACAAGAAAACGACTTAAAAGAGGATCAAACTGCAGTTATCTTCGAGATTACCTTATCCAATCTTTTAATGCAAGGGCACTTGGATGAAACAGACTTTTTACATCGAGCAGATTTACTTTGTTCCTTAGGACAAACGGTGATGATTTCCAATTTCCAAGAATATTATCGTTTGCCGGAATACTTTTCCCAATATACCGATAAGCATATTGCTTTATCAATGGGAGTTAGTAGTATCTTAAATATTTTTGAACAAAAATACTATACCAACCTCTCTGGAGGTATACTAGAGGCATTAGGTAAGCTCTTTAGAAACCAAATGAAAATTTACCTTTATCCTATGAAAAACGATCAAGGAGAAATTATTGACTCTACCAATCTAAAGGTAGATTTACCGGTGAAAGAACTGTATAAGTATTTCAAGAAGAACCAACAAATTGTAGACATCAACAATTATGAGGCACAGACATTAGATGTTTTCTCTAGGGATATTTTAAAGCTCTTACAAGAAAACAAACCTGGATGGGAAAAAAAACTACCCATTGGTATTGCACAAATGATTAAAGAAAAACAATTATTCGGCTACCGTAAATAATAGTTAGAATATACTTAAAAACTCCACAGCGAAAAATTTTGCTGTGGAGTTTTTTATCCTATCTACTACAATACGTGCTTTTTTATTGCTTAGTTTATCTACTTTTGGGGTCTAAAGGCTATAAATTCCCCTTATCTTTATTTAAATAGTAGTACTTTTGTACTTATTTTCCTTTTTAAACAATGGCAACAATAAATAAAAAAACATTACAAGATTTAGAATTCGAAACGGTATTACAAAGCGTTTCCCATTACTGTGTAACAGAACAAGGGAAAGAAGACGCTATGTTAATTACACCATTTAAAACCCAAGAAGATACTTTGAAGGCTTTGAAACAAACCTCTGAGTATGTTTCTTCTTTTACCAATAATAATATTATTCCTAACCATTACTTTGACAGTATTGATTATGAACTTCAATTTCTAGCTATTGAAGATAGTTTTTTAGAAGCCTCAAGTTTTAAAAAAATATATTCTCTTGTAGAGACAACCCTTACTTTAATTGAATTTTTAAATAAATTCCAAACCTATTACCCTCATATTTATCAAGATGCAGCACCTTTGGCATTAGAAAAGCAAATTCTAAAGGCCATTGACCAAGTACTAGATAAATATGGTGAAATCAAAGACAACGCATCTGTAGATTTACAATCTATACGCAGAAACATCAATATTGTAAGAGGTAAAATAAACCAAAGCTTTGGATTTGCACTAACCCAATATAACAACGCAGGTTATTTGGATGATATCCGAGAAACCGTAGTGGAAAATCGCCGTGTATTGGCTGTTACAGCTATGCACAGAAGAAAAGTAAAAGGAAGTGTACTTGGACAAAGTAAAACAGGTAGTATAGTTTATATTGAACCAGAGGCAACTCTTCACTTCTCTCGTGAATTAAATAATTTAGAGTACGAGGAAAGAGAAGAAATCGTACGTATTTTAAAACACCTTACCAATACACTACGACCTTTCTTACAGGTATTAAAGCAGTATAAAGCATTTTTGATTCATATCGATATCACAAGTGCTAAGGCCAAGTATGCGAATAAAATAAATGCTTTACTTCCAAATATTAATAACGAAAGAGTATTGTATTTCAAAGAGGCCTTCCACCCTATCTTACTTTTAAACAATAAAGCAAAGCGCAAACCAACCTTTGCCCAGACTATACAGTTAGACGAGCAAGGTAGAATCATTGTAATCTCTGGACCTAATGCCGGAGGAAAGAGTATTACTTTAAAAACCATTGGTCTTTTACAATTAATGCTACAATCTGGTTTACTTATTCCAGTAGATCAAAGAAGTACTACTTTTTTATTCGATAGAATTCTTACCGACATTGGAGATAACCAGAGTATAGAGAACCATTTAAGTACTTATAGTTATCGATTAAAAAACATGAATTACTTTTTAAAGAAATGTAATGAAAACACTTTGTTTTTAATTGATGAGTTTGGTACAGGTTCCGACCCTGAATTAGGAGGTGCCTTAGCAGAGGTGTTTTTAGAAGAGTTTTACCAAAGAAATGCCTTTGGAATCATCACCACTCACTATACCAACTTAAAGATTCTAGCCGATGAACTTCCAAATGCTACCAATGCCAATATGCTCTTTGATGAAAGAACACTTGAGCCTTTATATAAATTAAATGTTGGTCAAGCAGGTAGCTCGTTCACCTTTGAGGTAGCTCAAAAAAATGGTATCCCTTTTAGTCTTATTAATAGGGCGAAGAAAAAAGTAGAATCTGACAAAGTTCGCTTTGATAAAACTATTGCAAATCTGCAAAAGGAAAGACATAAATTAGAGAGAACCTCCAATAATTTAAAACAAGAGGAATCTAAAGCTAGAGAAGAAAGCTTAAAAATGCAGGACATTAATGGAAAGATCCAAGATAAGCTCTACCGCTATCAAGAGCTCTTTGATGCCAACCAACGTTTGGTATACCTAGGTCAAAAGATAGATGACCTATCTTTAAAATACTTTAATAATAAAAGCAAGAAATCTCTTTTCTCTGAAATTTTAAAAGTAGTTGAAATTGAAAACTCAAAGCGAAAACAACAAACTGTAAAAGAGCAGAAACAAAAACAAATAGAACAAAAAACAATACAAGCCGAAGTAGACAAGAAGATTGAAAAAATCCGAGAGCAGAAAAAACAAGAAAAAATCCTAAAGGTTCAACAAGACCAAAACAAACCTAAGTTTCCTTTAAAAGTTGGAGATAGAGTTAGGATGATAGACGGAAGAGCTGTTGGAAGTATAGATAATATTGAAAAAAATACAGCAACAGTAAACTATGGTATCTTCACCTCAAAGGTTTCTTTAGATCAGCTTGAAATGGTAGAAAGAAAAAAATAATCATGGAATTACCACAAGATAAAAGTATAATACTCTTTGATGGGGTTTGCAATTTATGTGATAATGTTGTACAGCGCATTATAAAGGCCGATAAAAAGGATCAATTTCGATTTATAGCCTTACAAAGCGACAAGGGTAAAACACTATTGACACACCTAGGTATTAAACCTATAGTTATGGATAGCATTGTCTTTTACCAACCAGGTAAAGGACATTGGATAAAATCTCAGGCAGTTGTACATATAGCAGCCCAATTAAAAGGTGGATATCGCATTGTTTGTCTTGCTAGTTTATTTCCACAATCCTGGATGGATAAACTTTATGAGGTAGTAGCAAGTAATAGATACCGCCTTTTTGGTAAAAAATCATCCTGCCTATTACCTGATAAAAAAACACTTGATAAATTTTTGTAATTTTTTCTTGCTCAGATAGATAAAATACACATAAATCTTCGCTTTTTATTTCCCTTAAACTATCGCAATGCTTATATTTGCGTACTCAAAAAAATTATTCGAATGCATATTTCATACAATTGGTTAAAACAATTCATAAAATTAGACATTACACCGGAACAAACTTCAGAAATCTTAACAGACTTAGGTCTTGAAGTTGAGGGTATTACTCATTACGAGAGCCTAAAAGGTGGTTTAAAAGGAGTTGTTGTTGGACACGTATTGTCATGTACCAAACATCCTAACGCTGATAAATTAAATGTAACTAAAGTTGATTTAGGTACGGGCGAGCCAGTACAAATAGTTTGTGGTGCTCCAAATGTAGCTCAAGGACAAAAAGTCCCTGTAGCAACCATTGGTACAGAGCTATTTGATCAAGATGGCAACGCATTTCAAATTAAAAAAGGAAAAATTCGCTCTGAAGAAAGCTTTGGAATGATTTGTTCTGAGGTAGAACTAGGTGTAGGAAAAGATTCCTCTGGAATTATGGTTTTAGACCCAAGTCTTGCCCCTGGAACTCCAATGGCTAAAGTATTCAATATTGCCACAGATGAAGTATTCGAAATTGGGTTAACACCAAACCGCTCTGACGCTATGAGTCACTGGGGAGTTGCTCGTGATTTACGTGCAGGTCTTTTACAAAACGCCAATAACGAAATTCAACACCAAGAATTAATTACTCCTTCTGTAAGTAAATTCAAAGTAGAACAACGTACCTTAAAAATTGATGTTACCGTAGAGGATTATAAAAAAGCACCTCGTTACTGTGGAGTTACTATCTCAGGTATTGAGGTAAAAGAATCTCCAGAGTGGCTACAAAATAGATTAAAAGCAATTGGAATCACGCCAAAGAACAATATTGTGGATGTTACCAACTATGTACTTCACGATTTAGGCCAACCTCTACATGCTTTTGATGCAGCAAAAATCAAAGGAGGAAAAATCCAAGTTAAAACATTGCCACAAGGAACTAAGTTTATCACTTTGGACGGTGTAGAACGTACCTTAGACCAAAATGACTTAATGATTTGTGATGAGAATGGTCCAATGTGTCTTGCTGGAGTGTTCGGTGGATTAAAATCCTCTGTTACAGAGAATACTACATCTATCTTTTTAGAAAGTGCTTACTTCGACCCAGTTGTAGTAAGAAAAGCTGCTAAAAGACATGGACTAAATACAGATTCCTCTTTCCGTTTTGAAAGAGGAATTGACCCATCTATTACAGAATATGCTTTAAAGCATGCTGCTTTATTGATTCAAAAAGTAGCAGGTGGAGAGATAACTTCTGATATTATAGATCTTTATCCTAAGAAAATCGAGGACCACTCTGTTTTCTTAAACTTTAATAACATTAATAGAATCTTAGGAGAAGAAATCTCTAAAGAGACTATTAAAAAGATTTTAGTTACTTTAGATATTAAAGTACATAGCATGAGCGATCTAGGACTGGGTATTACTGTACCTGCTTATCGAGCGGATGTAACTAGAGAAATTGACGTAATTGAGGAAATTTTACGCGTATATGGTTTCAATAACATTAAGATTTCTTCTAAATTAAACGCTACTATTTCTAATAGCTCTAGAACAGAAGACCACAAAATTCAAAATATTGTATCTAATTTATTAGTAGCTCAAGGTTTCCATGAAATCATGAACAACTCTTTGACTACTCCTGCTTACAATGAATTAACGGAATCTGTAAAAGAAAGCTTTCAAGTAGACATCTTAAACCCTTTAAGTTCAGACTTAAGTGTAATGAGACAAACTCTACTTTTCGGTGGATTAGAAGCAATCTCTTATAATATCAACCGCAAAAGATCGGATTTAAAGTTATTTGAATTTGGAAAAATTTACCAAAAGAAACTAACTACTTACGAAGAGCATAAAAACTTTAGCTTATTTGCTACTGGGAATACAGTGAAAGCGTCATGGAATACACAACAAAGAAGCTTAGACTTTTTTGACTTTAAGGGATACATCAACGCACTTTTATCTCGTCTAGGTTTAAATAAAATTCAAACCACTCCTATTGAGAGCGATATCTTTTCAGAAGGAATTGCTTATACTTTAGGAAAAGAGACTATTGTAGAGTTTGGTATCTTGAAAAAGAGTATTACTAAAGCTTTCGATATCAAACAAGAGGTATTCTACGCTGATTTCCAATGGGAAAATATCATAAAAGTATTAAGCAATAAAATCAAATTTACAGAAATCAATAAATACCCTTCTGTAAAAAGAGATTACGCTTTACTAATTGACGAAGCAGTAACCTTTGAACAAATCCACAATCTTGTTAAACAAGTGGATAAAAACATCATTAAAGACGTTACTTTATTTGACTTCTACCAAGGAGATAAAATAGAACAAGGTAAAAAATCTTATGCTATTTCTATCTTAATGCAAGATGCAAGTAAAACACTAACAGATAACCAGGTAGAAAAAATAATGGGTAAAATTAAATACCAATTAGAAAACAACCTTGGTGCTCAATTGAGATAACAACAAAAGGGATATTCCAATATGGAGTATCCCTTTTTTTATTACAAAACACGCTCTTCAGCTTAAAATAAGCTTATTTTAAAAGTGTTTAATAAAATTACACTCTTGGCTATGGTTTTTTAATATAGTAGCTTAAAAAGCGCTATATAAGCGTATTACCTCCCCTATCACCTACTTGTTTTCATTTTCTTGACAGCAATGCCTTATTTGTTTATTTCTGACTTTGAATTACATATGTTTGGCTTGCTTTGGCAAATATTGATCCAATAGACTTTATTTGGTCTCTACAAATTTATAAGCGATAAATATCCTATCAAGCCAAGCCTATGGCATAATCAAACACAACTATAGACTAAAAGTATATTACTGTAACTAGAGTATTACAAAACTATACCTCTTAGATCTATATGCCAACCAACCCTCCAAAAAAATAAACACGCTTACTTTTCAAACAAATCCTAATTATACAGCAATAAAAAAAGGCTATTCCACTTGGGAATAGCCTTTTTTATGATAGATAGAAAAAGTTAGGGATTATCCTAAAACTTCTTTTACTTTTAATCCAATTTCAGCTGGTGAATCAACAACGTGGATACCACATTCTCTCATGATTCGTTTTTTAGCAGCAGCAGTATCATCGCTTCCACCTACAATAGCACCTGCGTGCCCCATTGTTCTTCCAACTGGAGCAGTTTCTCCTGCGATAAATCCGATAACAGGTTTTCTGTTTCCGTCTTCTTTAATCCAACGAGCAGCATCAGCTTCTAATTGACCTCCAATTTCACCAATCATAATGATTGCTTCAGTCTCAGGGTCATTCATTAATAATTGAACTGCTTCTTTAGTTGAAGTTCCAATGATTGGGTCTCCACCAATTCCGATTGCAGTTGTAACACCTAAACCTTGTTTAACAACTTGGTCAGCTGCTTCATACGTTAAAGTTCCTGATTTAGAAACGATTCCAACAGTACCTTTCTTAAATACAAAACCTGGCATAATACCAACTTTAGCTTCACCTGGTGTGATTACACCTGGACAGTTAGGTCCAACTAAACGACAGTCTCTATCTTGGATGTAAGCATAAGCTTTAATCATATCAGCAACAGGAATTCCTTCTGTAATACAAATAATAACTTTGATTCCAGCATCAGCAGCTTCCATAATAGCATCAGCAGCAAACGCTGGTGGTACGAAGATAATAGAAGTATCAGCTCCTGCTTTCTCTACTGCATCAGCAACAGTGTTAAACACTGGACGATCTAAATGAGTGCTTCCTCCTTTACCTGGAGTAACTCCACCTACAACATTTGTCCCGTATTCAATCATTTGAGAAGCGTGGAAAGTACCTTCACTTCCAGTAAACCCTTGAACGATTACCTTTGAATTTTTATTTACTAAAACACTCATGATTTTGTTTTTAATTATTTAAACATAGTTATACAAAAATAAACAATTCTACGCTAGAATAAAATTTTTTGTTGCTTAACTATATCTGGTTTGACTAATAATTGTTTGACTTGCTATAAAAACACCCTTTAAAAGGTTTTTTGACCATTTACCAAGGGTTATATAGACTTTACTTTTTCTAAAATCGACGGGATTCTCTTAATATTGGCTAATTGCTTCAACATATCTCGAGACTCCTGTGCTGGATAACCAAAGTAAACTTTACCTCCAGCTAGAGATTTAGAAATTCCAGATTGAGCTAAAATTACCGCCTTAGAACCAATTGTTATACCACTAGTGGTACCAACTTGCCCCCAAAGAGTAACTTCATCTTCTATAATTACACAGCCTGCAATTCCACATTGAGCAGCAATTAAACAACGCTTACCTACTGTAGTATCGTGACCAATATGTACTTGGTTGTCGATCTTTGCTCCTTCTTGTATAAGAGTATCTCCGGTAACACCTCTGTCAATAGTACATAAAGCACCTATTCCAACGTTATCTTCAATAACAACTCTTCCACAAGAAATCAAAGGATCAAATCCTTCTGGCCTTTTCTTATAGTAGAAGGCGTCTGCACCTAAAATAGTTCCAGCACCAATTACCACGTTATTACCAATAATGGCACCATCGTGAATAACTACATTTGGATGAATAACACAGTTTTTACCGATAACCACATTGTGCCCAATAAACACATTAGGTTGTACAACGGTACCTTCCCCTATTACTGCATCCTTTGCTTGCAAGATTTCTGCTGGTTTGAAAGGGTTGAAAAAAGTAGATAACTTATTGAAGTCTCTCCATGGATCCTCGGATACAAGCAACGCCTTACCCTGTGGACATGGTACATCTTTATTGATTAATATAATAGTGGCATTAGATTCTAAAGCCTTATCATAATACTTAGGATGATCCACAAAAACTATTTCTCCCTCTTGTACAACGTGAATTTCGTTAATACCATAAACAGGAAAATCTGGCTCACCTACAAACTCACACCCAATAATTTGAGCAATGGTTTGCAAGTCTTGAACTTTTTCAAAACGCATAACCTAACTATACTAAAAAGTGAATTATTCTTTAATACGCTCCATGTAAGAACCTGAAGCTGTATCTACTTTAATTTTATCTCCTTCATTGATAAATAAAGGAACATTGATGCTAGCACCAGTTTCAACAGTAGCAGGTTTTGTTGCGTTTGTTGCAGTATTACCTTTTACTCCTGGCTCTGTATAAGTAACTTCTAAAATAACAGAAGCTGGCATATCAACAGCTAAAGGAAGGTCCGTTTCAGTGTTGATTTGAACCATTACCATTTCTCCTTCTTTTAATAATTCTGGAGCATCTAAAATATCTTTTAATAAAGTAATTTGTTCGTAGTTCTCCACATTCATAAAATGAAATTGGTCTCCCTCTGGGTATAAATATTGGAATTTATGTGTTTCTACACGAACCTCGTCAATTTTATGTCCTGCAGAGAAAGTATTTTCTAATACTTTTCCATTTGTTAAACTTTTCATTTTAGTTCTAACAAAAGCAGGTCCCTTTCCAGGTTTTACATGTAAAAATTCAACAATCTTATAAATATCATTATTGTATTTTATACATAAACCATTTCTAATATCAGCTGTAGTTGCCATTTTCTAAATTATTTTTATTTATTAATACATTCCTGAATATCCTCTCATAATTCCTCTTGAAGAATTACGGATAAACATGATTATTTCATCTCTCTCTGGAGTTGCTTCCATTTCCGTTTCGATAATTTCTAAAGCTTGAGTCGTATTGTAATTCTTTTGATATAAAATACGGTAAATAGCTTGAATCTCACGAATCTTCTCTGGATCAAAACCTCTACGACGCAATCCTACTGAATTTATTCCAGCATAAGAAATTGGCTCTCTTGCAGCTTTAATGAATGGGGGAACGTCTTTACGAACTAAAGTTCCTCCTGTTATAAAAGAATGCGATCCAATTGTACAAAACTGGTGAACTGCAACTAGACCTGCTAAAACAACATAGTCTCCTACAGTTACGTGTCCTGCTAAAGTACTTGAGTTAGAGAATATACAGTTATCTCCCACAATACAATCGTGAGCAATATGGCTATAGGCTTGAATTAAACAATTCTTTCCTACTACTGTTCTATATCTATCCTTTGTACCTCTATTTATAGTCACACACTCGCGAATTGTTGTATTATCTCCAATTTCTACAGTAGTGATTTCTCCATCAAATTTTAAATCTTGGGGATCAGCAGAAATTACAGTCCCTGGAAAAATTTTACAGTTTTTTCCAATTCTTGCACCTTCCATGATTGTTACGTTTGATCCAATCCAAGTCCCTTCACCAATTTCAACATTATTATGAATCGTTGTAAATGGCTCAATAACAACATTTCGTGCTATCTTGGCTCCTGGATGAACATATGCTAAAGGCTGATTCATATATTATTCTATATTTGGTTTTTTTGATATTTGAGCCATTAATTCAGCCTCCGCTACTAACTTACCGTTTGCATAAGCATAAGCTTGCATATGACAAATTCCGCGGCGAATAGGTGTAATTAATTCTAATTTGAATATTAGGGTATCCCCTGGCAATACTTTGTTTTTGAATTTAACATTATCCATTTTCATGAAATACGTTAAATAGTTTTGTGGATCTGGAACTGTACTCAAAATAAGAATACCTCCAGATTGAGCCATGGCCTCACAAATCAATACTCCTGGCATAACCGGAGCACCTGGGAAATGTCCAACAAAAAACTCTTCGTTCATTGTAACATTTTTAACCCCTACAACGTGAGTTGGTGACATCTCCAAAATTTTATCTACCAATAAAAATGGTGGACGGTGAGGTAAAAGTTGCATGATTTTCACCACATCCATTAAAGGCTCAGCATGCAAATCATAGCTAGGCACTTGGTTGCGCTTCTCATCACGAATAATCTTTGACATCTTTTTAGCAAATGCAGTATTTACAGCATGCCCTGGTTTATTTGCAATAATTTTACCGCGAATACGCGTTCCAATTAAAGCCAAATCTCCAATAACATCTAATAACTTATGTCTTGCTGCCTCATTGGGGTAATGCAATGTTAAGTTATCTAATACACCATTAGGCTTTACAGAAATTTGCTCTTTCCCAAAAGCTTTTTTCAGATGCCCCATTGTTTCTTCCGAGATTTCTTTATCTACGTAAACAATAGCATTATTTAAATCCCCACCTTTAATAAGTCCGTTGGCTAAAAGAGCTTCTAATTCATGTAAGAAACTAAATGTTCTTGCCTCTGAGATTTCTTCTTTAAAATCTTCTAAACTTTTTAATGTAGCATTTTGAGTTCCTAAAACCTTAGTTCCAAAGTCAACCATAGCGGTTACTTGGTAAGAATCGCTAGGCATGATAATGATTTCACTACCAGTCTCATCATCTACATAGGAAATTACTTCTTTAACAATATACTCTTCTCTTTGTGCATCTTGCTCTACTACACCAGCTTTTTCAACAGCTTCCACAAAGTACTTAGAGGAACCATCCATAATTGGAGGTTCTGAGGCATTAAGCTCAATGATTACGTTATCTAAATCACATCCAACAAAAGCAGCTAAAACGTGTTCTGTGGTTTGTACGCGAACTCCTTTTTTTTCTAAGTTTGTCCCACGTTGTGTATTAACTACATAATTAGCATCCGCTTCAATTATAGGATGACCTTCTAAATCCACTCTAACAAAGGTAAAACCATTATTTACTGGAGCTGGCTTTAGTGTCATAGTTACCTCTTGACCTGTATGAAGACCTACCCCTTTTAAGGTTACTTCGTTTTGGATGGTTTTTTGTTTAACCATAATTAATTTCCTTTACTATTTATAATAGATTCTTTTAAATACTCACTTAAATTTTCTTTTTCAACTCTTTTAAATCCTCTACAATTTGCGGTAGATTTTTAAAATGGATAAAAGAGCGTAAAAATTCATTACTTGGAATAGCTGGAGTCCCTTGAACTACACCATTAGTTGGCACACTTCTAGTTACACCTGTTTGAGCTTGGATCTTTACATTATCTCCAATAGAAATATGTCCAACAATACCTACTTGTCCTCCAAACATACAGTTTTTACCAACTTTAGTAGACCCTGCAATACCTGTTTGAGACGCTATTACAGTATTCTCACCTATTTCAACATTATGGGCAATTTGAATTTGGTTATCCAATTTAACCCCTTTACGTATAATAGTAGATCCAAGAGTAGCTCTATCGATTGTTGTAGAAGCACCAATTTCAACATCATCTTCAATGATAACATTTCCAATTTGTGGCACTTTAGAATAACTGCCATCCTCGTTTGGTGCAAAACCAAAACCATCTGAACCAATAATACTACCAGAGTGAATAGTACAGTTATTTCCGATTTGAGTTTCTGAATAAATTCGTACTCCTGCAAATAACACTACGTTATCTCCAATAACTACATTATCTCCTATAAAAGAATTTGGGTAAATTTTTACATTTTCCCCTATTTTCGTGTTTTTTCCTATATAAGAAAAACTCCCCAGGTATAATCCATCTCCATGCGTACTACCCTCTGAAATAACAGAAGGCTGCTCTATACCAGATTTACTTAATTTCACCTCGTTATAGAACTGTAATAACTTGGAAAATGACTTATAGGCATCCTCTACTTTAATTAAAGTAGCTTTAATAGGTCGCTCTGGTTCAAATGTTTTATTTACAATCACCACAGAAGCCTCTGTAGTATAAATATGCTGTATATATTTAGGGTTAGCTAAGAAACTTAACGAACCTTCTTTTCCTTCTTCAATTTTAGATAAAGAACTAACTTCAATAGTAGGATCCCCTACTATCTCTCCTTCTAAAACTGATGCGATTTGTTCTGCTGCTATTTTCATTAGGGCAAAAATATAAAATATAATTGAAATTTATGGCTCTAAAGTGCTTTTTGGGTAACAAAGCAAATACTTTGTCACAGGTTTGCTTAGGGCCTTGAGATTTAAATGATCGGAAACCGTTAGAATATCCCTGATACTTCCATTTTTTTTCAAGATCATAATCGGCTGTTGCTCTCTACTATAGGCGCTATTTTTAACCTTTCCCTTGAATACAAAATACTTTAAAGCCTGTTTACTCAAGCTCGACTCTAACGCGATTTTATTTGTTTTATTTTCTAGCTTTTCAGCCAATTCTTGCTTATCACTAATCACCTCTATTTGTAACAAATCGCGATTAACAATCATATTACTCAATTTTGACAGGATAAAATCGTCATGAAATTGCCATGACTTTAATGCTCCCATAATATCTGAATCATCTAAAAGAGCAAATTTGTCAAGTGCTCTTTGATCAAAATCTTTGGCATCTATTTGATTTTCCAGGAAGAAAAGCAGTGCCTCACTAGCCCATAGTTTAACTCCTTCTTGGGCTAGTTCTTTTGCTCTTTTTAATACTCTGACTAGAATCATTTCAGCACAAACACTAGTCTTGTGCAAATAAGCCTGCCAATACATTAGGCGTCTTGCTACTAAAAACATTTCCACAGAATAAATTCCCTTTTGCTCCACCACTAAAGTATCCTCGACCACATTTAACATCTGAATCAAACGTTCTGAATTAATATTACCTTCGGCAACACCAGAATAAAAACTATCTCTTTTAAGATAATCCATCCTATCCATATCTAATTGACTACTAATTAATTGAAACATGAATTTACGATAATACTCGCCTTTAAAGATTTTTATGGCCAAATCCAGTTGCCCATCAAATTCAACATTCAATCGATTCATAAAATACAATGAAATATCCTCATGAACCACTTGCTCAACAATACTGTGCTCCATTGCATGAGAGAAAGGACCATGCCCAATATCATGCAATAAAATAGCCACATACAAAGCCGTTTCTTCCTCTTGCGAAATGACTACATTTTTAAAACGTAGCACTTGCACTGCTTTTTGCATTAAATGCATACAACCAATAGCATGATGAAAACGGGTATGATGTGCCCCTGGATAAACCAAATAGGAAACTCCCATTTGAGAAATCCGTCTTAGACGCTGAAAATAAGGATGTTCAATTAAATCATATACCAAGGAGTTAGGTATAGAGATAAACCCATAAATTGGGTCATTTAGAATCTTTAATTTATTGATGGGTCTCAAATATATTTCTTTTTAAATCGTGGATCACAAATATAACAATATATAAAAAAAACTGCACTTTATTACTAAAATAAAGTGCAGTTTATAGTATATTTTTAATTTTCTATATCAATTTGAAAAGAATCCAAAAATCCAATGGTCTTTTCGATATCATAATGTAACACGCGATCTTTTTCAACAAAATCAACTTCTTCTCGGTAAGCTGCTATAAATGACTCGAGAAACACACTCGATTTAAGAGGTCTTCTAAATTCTAAAGCTTGAGCTGCATTTAATAATTCTATAGCTAAAATACGCTCCAAATTATCCACTATACGCAATGCTTTAGTTGCAGCATTAGCCCCCATACTAACGTGATCCTCTTGTCCATTACTAGAAACAATACTATCTACACTACTAGGTGTAGCCAATTGCTTATTCTGACTTGCAATACTAGCAGCAGTATACTGAGGAATCATAAGACCGGAATTCAATCCTGGATTAGACACTAAAAAGGCAGGAAGCCCCCTTGTTCCACTTATTAATTGGTAGGTACGTCTTTCTGAGATACTTCCTAATTCCGCTAAAGCTATAGATAAGAAATCTAAAGAGATAGCTAAAGGCTGTCCATGGAAGTTACCTCCAGAGACAATAATATCTTCTTTATAAAAAATATTTGGATTATCTGTTACCGAATTTATTTCTGTTTTAAAAACCCTGTCTACATAGTCAATAGCATCTTTAGATGCCCCGTGCACTTGAGGTATACAACGGAAAGAGTATGGATCTTGCACGTGTTTTTTCTCCTGAGCAATTAATTCAGACCCTTGTAGAACATCATTAAAGAACTGAGCTGTCACTATTTGCCCCTTATGTGGTCTAACATAATGGATAAGCTCATTGAAAGGCTCTATTCTACCGTCAAATCCCTCTAGAGAAACTGCAGCAATAAGATCCGATAAATAAGAAAGCTTTTTAGTTTTACTAAGAATATAGCAACCATAAGCGCTCATAAACTGGGTTCCATTTAAAAGAGCTAAGCCCTCTTTGCTTTGCAATTTAATTGGCTCCCAACCAAAACGCTCCAGCACCTTACTTGCAGGTTGTCTAAAGCCATCTACATATACTTCTCCTTTTCCAATTAGTGGTAAAGCTAAATGTGCTAAGGGTGATAAATCTCCTGAAGCACCTAAGGAACCTTGGTCATAGACTACAGGTAAAACGTCGTTATTGAAAAAGTCCATTAAACGCTCTACTGTTTGTAACTGAACCCCAGAGTTACCATAACTCAAAGATTTGATTTTCAAAACAAGCATCAGTCTCACGATTTGTTCCGGAACTAATTCTCCAGTACCACAAGCATGAGACATTACTAGGTTTTCTTGTAACTCGGAAAGCTGATCCGATGGAATCTTCACATCACATAAGGAACCAAATCCAGTGTTAATTCCATAAATAGGAGCTTGTTGCTCTTTGAGTTTATTATCCAAATACTCCCTACAATTTACAATATTGGCCCTGGCCTCTTCCGATAAATCAATTTTACCATAAGCTAAAATATCTTGTAACTTTGCAATTGTAAGCACATTTGAACTAATATAATGTATTTCTTCCATAATTAATTTGGTGGTTATTGTTGGTAATAGTGGTTGTTTTTTAGGGTGGATAAGCAACCTAATGCACTAGGAAGCCTTATCTGGTAAAAACCAAAAGGTCTCCTTTAGATAATTCCTCGCTTAAAACATAGTTATCTACATTAAAGCTTTTCAATCCTTCTAGATCTTCAATATTGTTTTCAAGGATATAACGCACCATTTGCCCTCTAGCTTTTTTAGCATAAAAACTAATGGTCTTTAATTTACCTTCGCGTAATTCTTTAAATTCTGGAGTCACAACTCTAGTATGTAAGGCCTTTTTATCAATAGCTGAAAAGTACTCCTTACTAGCTAGATTAACAAGTAACTCCCCTGGTTTTGTTTGCTCATTTAATTTCTGAGCCAAAATAGGCTTCCAAAAAGCATATAAATCTTTATAAGGTCCAATTGACAGTTTTGTCCCCATCTCCAAACGATATGGCTCAATTAAGTCAAAAGGTTTCAAAAACCCATATAATCCAGATAAAATACGTAGTTTATCTTGCATTAACTCCCATTTACTTTGATCTAAGGTATATGCATCTAAGCCACCGTATACATCGCCATTAAAAGCAAAGACTGCTTGACGAAATTCCTGTTGATTTTCAACATCAACAACAAAGGATCTACTTTGGTTTCTATCCCAATTTAGTTTTGCCAAAGCATCAGAAATCTTCATCAACTCTTGAATTTGAGCTACAGATAACTCTTGTAAAACACCTTGTATTTCTTTGGCTTGCTCCAAAAACGTGATAGAAGAACTATTGGTTGTTGGAACTGGGCTTGTATAATCTAAACTCTTAGCCGGAGAAATTAAAATCTTCATAGTACAGTTTTTTTATTGCTACCCAAATATAGCTTAACTATTTAAAATAGCCTACTATTTATTATCGACCTTGTATCCTAATCCACAATTTTTGAAGCATTTTAACACCTTCTGACCTATCCTTAACTACCTCTGTAATTATTAAATCACCCTTTTGGTCTTTATTTAAAGCATAACTAAAACCAAATTGTGGATCTAAGGGATCGTTTTTCAAAAGACCAAAACGCAAATCGTGAAAAAATAAAGTATCACCACTTTGGCTTAAAACATAATCTCCCTCACTTAAGCGAACTAAGCGCTGAAAATCTTTATGCTCCTTAATTGAATCTGCCAAGTGATGGTTTTTAGCATAATAGGTAAACAAAGGTCTTGACGTATCAAAAAAGGAATAATCCGACACATAAAACCCATCCTTACCTTGGATAATAGCATTCCATAGAATAGTATTTAAAGCCGAGGGCTTAACAGAAATATTCTCAAAGGTAATTCCACTGTAAACTAACTCCTTTTTAAACTTAGAGTAAACCACTGCTTTTAAACCAAGTGCAATCAATAAATAAGCACTACTTACCACTAAAGCTAATGTATTGAAATACCTTCTTTTAGGCCAATTATCTTTACATAAAGCCGATCGTACCAAAAAGTACAAAAAGGGCAACGTATATAAAGGATCGATGACAAATATACTTTTAAAGGCGAAATAATAAGGTAAAGGCCAAAAAAGAGCTGTTCCCCAAGTGGTAAAAATATCTAACAAAGAATGAGTAAACAGCCCTAGAAACACTAACCAGTAGGCCCTAGAAAAGGATAGATCTCGCTTTTTCTCCAATAAAAACAGAATATAGCCCAGAAAAAAAGAGGCTATAAAGGCAAAGAAAACCGAGTGAGTAAGGGTACGATGAAATTCCACCCCAGTTAAATGATCCGTAAAAAAAAGAGCTAAAACATCTAAATCTGGGATAGTTCCCACTATAGCTCCATACAAAAGAGCCCGATTGCCAATTTGCTTACCTGCAACAGCATTAGCAACAGCAGCCCCTAATACAATTTGTGAAAGAGAGTCCATAATTTATTTAACTATTAGGCATAAAAAAAACTGCTCTAGAGCAGTTTTTATATTTTATTGTATGTAATACACTCTTATAATTCTTTGAAAATAGTGTGCATTAAACGTTTTTTATCATTGATGCTTTCTTCTAAAGAAATCATTGATTCCGTTCTGTAAACTCCTTCAATATCATCAATCATATAGATTACCTCTTTTGCATGACGAGTGTTTTTAGCTCTAATTTTACAGAAAACATTGAATTTCCCTGTAGTCACGTGGGCAACCGTTACAAATGGTATTTCATTAATTCTCTCTAAAACGAATTTAGTTTGAGAAGTATTATGCAAGAAAATTCCTATATAAGCAATAAATGCATACCCTAATTTCTCATAATCTAAAGTTAAAGAAGAACCTTGTATAATTCCTGCATCTTCCATTTTCTTAACACGTACGTGAACAGTACCGGCAGAAATCAAAAGTTTTTTAGCAATATCTGTAAAAGGAACTCTCGTATTATCAATCAACATATCTAAGATTTGGTGATCGATTTCATCTAAACGAAATTTACTCATAAATCAATTTTATTTATCTTATTCTAAATCTTTAATTCTGTACAATAATACTAAATTAAAATTTCATTTGTTTAAGAAATCACAAATTTTATTATTTTTTTAGTATAATATTAACCTTTTGTGGCGTAATCCTTATTACTTCCTCAAGGTTTTTATTTAAAATTTCCTGTTTATCTATATATTCCTTCCTAAAAACATAACGCTCTTGCTCACATAGATGCGCAAATTTACTTCCTTTTTTATTAATATCCACAACAATAGGACAGAAATTAACTTTTTTATCTGCAAATTGCTCCAAATATTGAGCTTTTACAATAAAAACCTCCCCACTACCTTGTTCTAACACATTTGCAAAGATAATATCAGTGAAGTTTTTTTTATTCTCAGGTATAGACAAGTACTCTATTATATCTTTTTCTAAATGTTCTTGCTTATATATTGTATTTAAAGCAATACATAAACTTTTAAAAACAATAGCTCTACTTTTCTCTCTTTGGTAATCCTTTGGATAATGACCTGCTTCAAATAAAACAGTAATCCAATTCTGGCTTTGACAATAATCCCCTATACAATTGATATTAAAAGCATCGTCAAACCTTCCTACATGCCCCTTTATATCTTTTTGTAATTCCTGGTTAATACAACTAATTAACTGCATTGCTAAAATGCGATTTTCTCTAAGAGATAATTCCGAATCATAGGCAGGTGCCAAAAAAGAAATTATCGCATTTTTTCCCGTATCACCCACTCCAAAAATACTACGCTGATCATGCAAATTAAAGGCATAATGTGGATTGAACTCTTCCAGAAAATTTCTTAGGACCTTACTCTCTCTTTGACTCAGTAAAATACTATCGCGATTAAGATCTACTTGATTGGCATTATTACGAGTATAAGACCTTGCCCCATCGGGATTCAAAATCACAATGATTTGCAAGGTAAAAAAACTCCTCCATTTCTGCACTACAGGATCTTGAGAATTATTTAGAAAATATAGCAAATCCAGAACCGCCTTAGTAGTGGTTGATTCATTGCCATGCATTTGAGACCACATAGCAATCTTTACAGGACCATGTCCCCAAATTACCTTTTTAATAGGTAAATTTTCTTGGCTATAACCAATCACTTCAACCTTAAAGTAAAGCTTTAAGTCCTTTAAGCTATCCTCTATGTGCTCATTGGTAACCCATCTTCCTTCTACTTTACCATCTTTATAGTTTTTTACAATATCTTGATAATCCATCGCTTTAGTTTTTTAGGGTACAAACAAATGTAAAAAAAGATTTTATTACAATTGTAAACACAAATAGAGTATTTATTGTTTACAAATGTAATTACAAATGTAAACTTTTCAAAGCAGCAAAACTATAAGTACTCTAATCTTAATAATTTTAGATATAAAATATTATTTTCCAACTCTTTAAATAATCTTACTTAAACATTAACTTAAAGTAACTAATGTTTTTAAATCCTATATAGGGATAAACTAATTTATATTTTTATTACATTTGTAAACTAAATAGCAGATTTCATCCTTTTTAATAGCCCTTTTGACTATGGACAACTTTGTGGACAGATTAGAATTTTTATTAGAAAATTTAGAGCACTCCGCCTCTAGTTTTGCCGATAAAATAGGTGTGCAGCGCTCTAGCCTATCTCATCTACTTTCAGGTAGAAACAAACCTAGTTTAGACTTTATTTTAAAAATAAACCATGCCTTCCCCGAGCTCAGTTTAGAGTGGCTATTAAAAGGAGATGGCTCTTATTTACAAGAAAAGAACAACAATTCTTCTGATAACCACACTCCCCTTTCTGCTTACACAAAAGATAATCACTTGGATAATTCTTTAAAAAAGAGTCAAAAAAAACAGAATAAATCCGGAGATAAAAGGCAAAATAACACTCCAGAAAACACCTCTAAAATCAAAGATAAATCCCCGCAAAACCCACTATTTAATTTCACTGAAAAAGACGATATTTCACAAATTGTTGTCTTTTATACCGATGGAACTTTTAAGACATTTACTCCAAGGTAAAGACAAAACCTAGGGTAATTTGCAGTCATTAGTACCCGTTAATGCATCAAATAGTTTACCTTTGATTACAGCAAAATAAAACATAGTATGCTCAAAAAATTAATCAGTTACTTCACCCCAGTGGTATATAAAAAAATACCCTCTAAAGTGAATAACCAACTTCAACTTGTTTACCATAAAGGCAAGTTAACCCTAGACACCAAAAACACAAATTACTCCTATGGAGAACTACAAAATACTTTACAGCAAGCCCTAAATTATATTGGCTTTAGTAAAATTAGAAAAGCAAATAGCGTACTTATTTTAGGACTAGGCGCTGGAGGAATTATCTCTACATTAAGAAACCAAGTAAAGTACACCAATCAAATCGATAGTGTAGAATTAGATCAACAGATTGTTTCCCTTGGAAAAAAATACTTCGACTTAGAACAATACAATCATAAGCATACAATACATATTATGGATGCTTTTGAATATGTACTACGCACCAATAAAAGCTATGGCCTTATAATAATTGACATCTTTATAGATTACCATATGCCAGATTTTCTATTTCAAAATTACTTTGTGAAGCATTTACTACAGCTCCTAGATAAGGACGGCTTTATTTTATTCAATACTATTGTCATTAATAAGGAGCAAGCTAAAAGAAACCAAGACTTCACTGCTTTGTTTGATCCAAAGAAATATAGCCTTAGAACTTATCCACGTACCTTGGGGGCAAATGAAATTTTTACCATTAAAAAGCTAGACTAAAAACCCATTAGAGTTCTCTATAGATAAACTATATTTGTATCTTGTGAACTCTTGTTTATATATTATGATTGAAATACAAAAAGTAACCACTAAAAAACAAATGAAGGATTTTGTTACATTTCCTTTTGAGTTATATAAAAACAATGCCTATTGGGTACCTCCTATTATAAAGGATGAGATAAAAAGTTTTGATCCTAAAAATGATATTTTTAAATCTGTAGATGTAGAATTCTATTTAGCATATAAAAATACTAAACTAGTAGGAAGAGTAGCTTGTTGTATCAACTGGACGGAGGTAAATGACCTTCATAAACCAAAGGTAAGATTTGGATGGTTAGATATGATAGATGACCCCCAGGTTACAAAAGCACTATTACAAAAGGTAGAAGAATTTGCCATTAAACATAAGATGCAATATATAGAAGGCCCTATGGGCTTTTCCAATATGGACAAGGCAGGAATGCTAACCACAGGATTTGATCAAATTGCAACTATGATTGGCCTATACAACCATGATTACTACCCAGAACATTTAACCCAGCTTGGATTTACTCCAGAGGCAGAATGGATTGAATACAAAATTGACATGTCTGCCTATAATGAAGAAAAGATAGAAAGAATGTCTACTATTGTAGAAGAACGATTTAAGGTAAGAGCACTAGAGTTTAAGACTATTAAAGAACTATTGCCTTATGTGGATGAAATGTTCGCTCTTTTAAATAAGACCTATGCAGACCTACAAAGTTTTGTACCAATAGAAGATTTCCAGATCGAACATTACAAGACCAAGTACTTGCAATTTATACACCCAGACTTCATTAGCTGTGTGATGGATGAGAATAATAAGATGATTGCTTTTGCCATTACCATGCCTTCTTTCTCTAGAGGTTTTCAAAAAGCAAATGGAAAATTATTTCCTTTCGGATTTTGGCATCTTTTACAAGCAATGCGTAAAAACAACCACGCAGAGTACTATTTAATTGGAGTAGACCCTGAATATAGAAGCAAAGGAGTAACAGCTATTATTTTCAAGGAAATTTACAAATGCTTTACTAAACACAAGATTGAAATTGTAGAGACTAACCCTTTACTTAAGGAAAATAATAAAATTCAGCAATTATGGAAGAGTTTAAACCCTGAAATCCATAAAGAAAGAAAAACCTATAGAAAAGATATTACTATACAATGATACATTTAAGGCTCGGTTAATTATTAATCGAGCTTTTTTATTGAAAGCATATTGTCCATTTAAAAAAGCAAACTAACGCCATTAGTAATACCTACATTGGTATAATTGGCTACATTTGTAAAAACAACTATATATATGAAAGGAATTATTTTAGCAGGGGGCTCTGGAACAAGACTTCACCCTTTAACCTTAGCCATTTCTAAACAGCTTTTACCTGTTTATGACAAACCAATGATTTACTACCCTTTATCGGTACTAATGCTTGCTGGAATAAAAGAAATCTTAATTATTTCTACACCAAGAGATCTACCCCTTTTTGAGCAATTATTAGGAGATGGTAGCAATTTTGGTATCTCTTTGAATTATTGTATTCAAGAGAAACCTCAAGGTATTGCCCAAGCTTTTCTACTAGGAGCTTCTTTTATACAAGATAGTGATGTTTGCCTGATCTTAGGAGACAATATCTTCTATGGGAATGGACTACAAAATAAATTAACGCAATCTATAGAAAACACTAAAAATCTAAAAGACGCAACAGTTTTTGGATATACTGTCAAAGATCCTTCTAGATATGGAGTAGTTAGCTTTGATAAGCAAGGAAAAGCTATAGATATTCAAGAGAAGCCTAAAAAACCTACCTCCAATTTTGCGGTAGTAGGTATTTACTTCTTTCCCAATGATGTAGTTGAAAACGCTAAAAAGCTCACTCCTTCCCAAAGAGGTGAACTAGAGATAACTGATTTAAACAATATTTACCTTAAAGAAAATCGCCTTAGGGTAGAAACCCTTGGGAGAGGATTCGCCTGGTTGGATACCGGTACACATGAATCCTTAGTGGAAGCTACAGAATTTGTCAAAGCAGTTGAAAAAAGAACAGGACTTAAAATTGCCTGTTTACAAGAAATTGCTCTTCAGAATAAATGGATAAGCAAAGAGGCTTTACAAAAACAAATACAAAATCACTCCTCGGAGTACTACCAATATATAAAGGATATTATATCCCAAAAATAACCATTAAAAAAGGAGTCCTATTATATAAGACTCCTTTTTTGATTTTATAAACACAAGATAACACAACCATTTAATATCTCTTATTGTATTGTCTTTGGTAGTAATTTTGATATTCTAAACTATTTACCCCCTCTAACCAATCTTGATTATTTAAATACCACTCTATGGTTTTACTTAAACCTTGTTCAAAACTAACACTAGGCGACCACTTTAACTCACTTTGTAATTTACTAGCATCAATAGCATATCGCATATCATGACCAGGACGATCACTAACAAATTTTAAAAGCGACAAACTATGTCCTTCCTTATTACCTAATCGCTGGTCCATCTCTAAAATAATCTGCTTTACTAAATCAATATTTGCCCATTGATTAAGTCCTCCAACATTATAGGTCTGTCCTAGCTTTCCTTGATGAAAAACACAATCTATAGCCAAGGCATGATCCTGTACATACAGCCAATCTCTAATATTTTTACCATTACCATAAATAGGAATGGTTTTTTGTTTTAAGATATTATGAATAGTCAGCGGGATTAATTTCTCTGGAAATTGAAAAGGTCCATAGTTATTGGAACAATTACTTATTACAACAGGAAGCCCATAGGTGTGAGCATAGGCACGTACAAAATGGTCCGAACTAGCTTTGGAAGCAGAATAAGGAGAATTTGGATCATAACTTGTTGTCTCCATAAAAAGTCCTTCTTCTGGTAAAGATCCATACACCTCATCGGTAGAGACATGATAAAATAGTTTATCCTTAAAATCAGAACCCCAAAATTGTTTACATACTTGTAAAAGATTCACTGTGCCTATTACATTAGTAGTAACAAAAGCTAAAGGGTCCTCAATAGAGCGGTCCACATGAGATTCTGCTGCTAAATGAATAACTGCGTCAAAAGAATACTTATAGAATAATTCCTTTAAAAAAGCCATATCTCTAATATCTCCTTTCACAAAGGTATAGTTAGGAAAAGACTCTACGTCCTTTAAGTTTTCTAAATTCCCTGCATAAGTTAAAGCATCTAAATTATAAATGTGGTAGTTATCATAGGTCTTTACAAAGTGACGTACTACATGGGAGCCAATAAAACCAGCTCCACCGGTAATTAGTATATTGTTCATATTTGTGATCTTAAGGCCTTTTAACCCCCCCCTTTACATGAAATAGACTATTTAAGTAAGGTGGGGGTAATATTAAAAAAAGACCAGCTATCTCTAGTGGTCTTTTTACTATTTTTCTACTGTTATCTCTTAGCTATTAAGCATAACTGGCATAACTAGCATAGTTACCAGCTCTCCATCCTCTAAACCATCTACTGGAGTTAATATACCAGCGCGGTTCGGTAAAGACATCTCTAATAGGATTTCGTCTGATTGCAAGTTGTTTAACATCTCTAATAAAAAGCGAGCATTAAATCCAATTTGCATATCATCTCCTTGGTAATCACAAGTCAATCTCTCGTCCGCTTTGTTAGAATAATCAATATCTTCAGCAGAAATATTCAACTCTGTTCCAGCTACTTTTAAGCGGATTTGGTGGGTAGTTTTATTGGCATAAATACTCACACGTCTAACACTACTTAAAAACTGTAAGCGATTGATTAATAATTTATTTGGATTTTCCTTTGGAATTACTGCTTCATAATTTGGATACTTCCCATCGATTAAACGACAAGTTAAAGTATAATTATCAAAATTAAATTGTGCATTACTCTCATTGAACTCAATAGTTACATCAGCTCCAGAACTCATTAAAATATTTTTCAAAATATTCAATGGTTTCTTAGGCATAATAAAACTAGCCTCACTCTCACAGGTAATATCTGTTCTAGAGTATTTTACTAATTTATGTGCATCTGTTGCAACGAAAATTAGACCACTTGGAGAAAAATGAAAGAACACTCCAGACATTACTGGGCGTAAATCATCATTACCAGCTGCAAAAATAGCCTTGCTAATAGCTGTAGCTAATACTCCAGCAGGTACTTGTGTTGTAGCAGGATCCTCTAAAGACTCTGCTTTAGGGAACTCATCTCCTTGAGAATAAGCTAACACATATTTTCCAACATCTGAGCTAATTTCTATGGTATTGTTTTCCTTTACAGAGAAAGTCAAAGGTTGTTCTGGAAAAGTCTTTAAAGTTTCCAATAACAATTTAGCAGGAACAGCAATGCTTCCTTGGCTAGTTGATTCTATCTCCAAAGTAGCAGACATGGTTGTCTCTAAATCAGATGCAGATACCTTTAAAATATTATTATCTAATTCAAATAGAAAATTATCTAAAATGTGCAAAGTATTGCTGCTATTGATTACACTACCTAAAACTTGTAATTGTTTTAACAAGTAGGAACTCGATACTATAAACTTCATATTACAATTATTTAATACGTAAAACTGCTTTTACAGCTACAAATATATTGGATTAATATCAATAATAAAAGTGATTTTATGCTACTTTTTAACTAATTTGCTTTTGCGAAGCACAAAAAACACTATTGCGAAAAGCATAACTACCACAATTGGAATTGTTAGTGCCAAAAATTGAATATACGAATAATTATCATATACTTTCATTTTATCTAACATTGCTAGGCGAACTTCTTTGGTTCTTAGAGATAAAAGATCCTTATCCTGCAGTAAAAAGTCCACACTATTGTTTAAAAAGTCCTTATTCCCATAAAGGATATTTGTCCACTTATCAAAACCTAACTCCATCGGAACTCCTTTAGCATCAAATTGATTTCGAATTATATCTCCATCAGAAATGACAATCATTTTATTTAAAGGACTCTTTTGTAATACAGAACTATTGGCAAAAGGGAATATTCTATTGGTAAATACCGAAGCAAACTCCCCTTCTAATAATACTCCTAAAATATAATTTCCCTTATCCTTATACATATCGGCCGTGGTTTTCTCTTGAAGAACCTCCAAAGAAATCTCCACAGGAGTACCTACTGTAGTGGAATAAGGACTACTTTGTAAAAGAACTGTTTTGCTTATATCATTCTTAAGGGTATCCATAGGACTGGTAAAATCCAATTTCAAGCCCTCTATATTTTTAACGATACTATGGGTGGAAACAGGATAAACAAAAGGAGAAAACTTCCATACAAAATCACTATAAGTAGTTTGACTACCTTGTCTACCACTTGCAATTTTAATTGAAGTACCCATTTCATCTTTTACCAAAACTGGATTGATCCTAAGGCCGTATTTAAACAACATCTCCCCTAAGGATTGTTTTTGTCCATATGCTAGAGTCGATCCTTGTTGTCGTATAGAGTCCATATCTGCAACAACTTGATCTAATAACCATAAACTCTTACCTCCTTGCATGATATATTGATCTAAAATCCCTATTTGCTCAGAAGAGAACTCCTTTGTAGGTTTGGCTACAATAATTAAATCAAATTGCTTTAATCCTTGTAAAACATCACCTGGTAGTTTCTTTTGTAAATCAATCGTATAAGAGGCTACGTTATATCGTTGAGCAATATCCATTAGAAAATCTGCCATTTCCATATCCTCTAACTCCCCATTACCTTTTAACACAGCAATGTTTTTTTGCTCTAAAGTAGCTACTTGATCAATTCCCTTGATAAGGGCATACTCTAAGTACTGTACAGAATTAAGCACTGTATTGGCTGTGCTTGCCCCCATATTGCTTTTTAAGAGCTGCACTTTAGCGGCCTGCTCTCCACTATAAACAATTGCCCATGGAAGTACAAAACTCTGGGTCTGGCTTCCTTTTTCGTTAACTGTTATAGATAAAGGTTTTATACCAAAGGCATATAAGTCCTCTAATAACTGATCCTGATTAGCGGAAGATTCCTCCAAGGGGTTGATAAACTGAAACTTAATATTGCTATTTATAACAGAGAACTCTTCCAACATTTGTTTGGTTTCCCTTTGCAAACGATTGAATTCCTGTGGCAAATCTCCACTTAAGAAAACATCTATTACAACCGGGGCATGTACCTGTTGCAACACCTCTTTAGAGGCCTGTGATATAGTATACCTTTTATCATTGGTTAAATCCCATCTGGCGTATAGAAAAGAGCCTAAAGCATTAATTATAATTAATAAAGCAAAAATTAGCCCTAGAGATTTCAAGTTTTTTTGTGTTGTTTTTCTCATTATTTACGCAACATATTTACTTTAAACACACTCATAGCTAGAAAAAGAATAGTCAAACTACTAAAGTACAAAAGGTCTCTAGTATCAATTACTCCTTTACTAATACTTTTGAAATGATACTCCACTCCTAACTGTTCTATGGATAAAGAGCCACTTAAAAGAGCGATTTGCTCTATACCTATATACATAAAAGCACACAGTAAAACTCCCAATAAAAAACAAACAATTTGATTGCTACTTAAAGTAGAGCAAAAAACGCCAATAGCGCAATAAGCCCCTGCTAAGAAAAACAATCCTAGATAAGACCCAAGTAAAGTAGCTGTATCTAAGGAGTGATCTACTTGTAAGTATTGAGATATAATCCAAATATAGGCAGTGGTGGGAATAATGGCTAAAATAACAAGGATAAAAACTCCTGCGAACTTACCAAGGACTATGGACCAAATTCCAATGGGTTTAGTGAGTAAAAGTTCTATAGTACCTTGCTTTATCTCTGAAGAGAAACTAGCCATGGTAATACTTGGAATCAAAAAGATAAAAACTAAAGGAGCCAATAAAAATAAATCGGACAAATCCCCAAAACCATTCTCTAAGATATTAAAGCTTCCTGGTAATACCCATAATAAAAGTCCTGTTACCATTAAAAAGACAACTAGAACTAAATAGGCAGTAATGCCGCTTAAGAAACTGCGAATTTCCTGTAAACAAATTGCTTTCATCTTAAATTAAAGTTACGCGTTTATCTACACTCCAAGCCATTGCATCCTCTTTAAACATGGTTTTAACATAAGGCCATATTTCTTTAAAAGTTGCAGAATAACGATAATTATCTAGGTCTTGTGGATCTTGCCAATAACTATAGGTAAAAAACACACTTGGATTGCTTTTATCTTGATATAATTCTAAGAAGCTACATCCTGGTTGATTTCTAACAATATGTTTTATTTTCTCAAAATAGGTTAAAAAATTCTCAACCTGATCTTGTTTAAAACTTAACTTAACTATTCTAACAAACATGTTTTTATATTTTTCTATTGATGCTCTTCCCTTTGAAAGACAATACTAATATTATCGTACAATTGTATATTCATAAGAGTTCTTGGAGACCCTCCTGGGGTATTTGGTCTGGAATAAAAAAGGCCTATAGTAAGTAGATCTAAATCATTGAAAACCGCTACAAACTCCCCTGCCCTTTCCTTTAAGGATTGACTATCGGCTGTAGTAAAATCACAGTAATAACGATTTATTCTCTTTATGCGATAATCCTTTACAATAATCTCAAAATTCCTAGATTGGCTTATTTTCTCAAAATCTGCCTTAGAGATATTACTAACTAAGTTTCCAAAAGAATCTTCATAGACTATTTTACCTTGTATCCCATTTTTATGGATTTCCAAAGCGTCTCCTAAACGGTTTAATCGATTAAAATCTTGGGTTAAAGTTCCTATGTCCTCTAGTGCTTTACCTTCAAATAATTGATAGGCGCAGTACACAAAAATATCATTGCTACTTTTCATAGCAGCATTAGGGTCTATTAAGATCACTTCAGCTTTTGCTTCTTGTTGTAAAAGTAGAGTTAGTATACCATTGTCGGCTGTAATAAAATAATGACCTTGGTAGAATAAACATATCGCTGGGCTAAATTCTGTGATTGTTGCATCCACTGCGATAATGTGTATACTTCCCTTTGGAAAGTTTTTATATGCTGCAGCAATTACAAAACCAGCCTCTTCTACGTTATAATGGGAAATATCGTGTGATATATCTACTATATTACAACTTGGTATATTAGAGTATATCTTTCCCTTAAGGGCTCCCACGTAGTAGTCCTTATATCCAAAATCTGTAGTAAGAGTAATTATCCTTTGCATTTTAAATTTTCAATATATTTTTTAGAAGAATGGATTTTTTTAGTAGATTTGATTTACAAAATTAGATTATTTTTTTTAATTAATTCTCATTCCTCTTGAACGAAAGAACAATTGAACTAGCTTATTTTAACCCAAAAGACTTTTGGGGTCCACAAGACATTCATTTAAACGTACTTAAGAAACTATATCCAAAATTAAAAATAGTTTCTAGAGACAATTTTGTAAAAGTTTTTGGTGATCCTGAAATTTTGGACGAATTTGAGATTCGCTTTGAGCGATTAGTCAAATACTTTATCCGCTATAACAAAATAGATGAAAACACCATTGAACGTATTGTTATGGATAATGGACCAGAGATAATGAATCCCAAAGACGACATCTTAGTACATGGAGTTTCTGGTAAATTAATCAAGGCCCTTACACCAAACCAGCACAAGTTAGTAAAAATTGTGGAAAAAAACGATATGGTTTTTGCAATCGGCCCTGCTGGAACTGGTAAAACCTACACAGGAGTAGCTTTAGCCGTTAGAGCTTTAAAAAATAAAGAGGTAAAAAGGATTATTCTAACAAGACCAGCTGTAGAAGCAGGTGAAAATCTAGGATTCCTTCCTGGAGATATGAAAGATAAGTTAGACCCTTATATGCAGCCTTTATACGATGCTTTAAGAGACATGATACCTCCACAGACACTAGAGGACTATTTACTTAAAGGAACCATTCAAATTGCTCCTTTAGCCTTTATGAGAGGTAGAACCTTAGATAATGCTTTTGTTATCTTAGATGAGGCCCAAAATACGACCCATTCCCAAATGAAAATGTTTTTAACTCGTATGGGTAAAAATGCTAAGTTTATTATCACAGGAGATCCTCAACAAATAGATTTACCAAAGAAAGTTTCCTCTGGACTTAAAGAAGCCTTATATATTTTAAAAGATGTAGAAGGAATTGGCATGCTTTTCTTAGATGACAAAGATATCGTAAGACATAAATTGGTTAAGCGAATTGTAGCGGCATACAAAAAACTAGACGATCGTACAGATACGATGACTTTAGAACAAATAAAAGAAGTGGAAACCAAATAAGGTTTCCACTTCTTTTATTTTACTATCAACTTAAAATAATCTTATTAGAGTACTTTACTTATATGTTATACAAATCTCTAACAAAGGTAAGCTTTAGAGTATCTTGTTCATATAAAAACAAGGTATCTGCTTTGATATGGTAACGATCGCAATTATCTAAAACAGCTAATAGCTCTTTTTCTTTTTGATAAGAATCCGTTACGTACTCTGGGGATAAGATAATCTTAAAGAACACAGCGTCTCCTTGACAACGTATATCACCGTAAATCATATGGTTACCTCCACTTCCAGAGAAACTTCTAGTATTAATATCTATACAAATCAAAGGAATTTGATCGATTCCTAATTCTTCGATTCTCTTGTCTTCATAGGCCTGAAAAACCCAGTTACCCGATAAAGACTCATCGTATAAATAGTGTCCATAACATGCAAAATCACTAGCGCCATCTCCGCCATTTTTAGTAATACTTACTGCAACAGAATGATCAAAACGTCCGTCCAAGTAATTTTGAGCCGTTTCGTCCTCATAAATCACTATATCAATCGACTCATTTTTATTGGAGGTGCTATATACTCTACTTTCACCATCCACTAATGGCTCTACAAAAGGAAAAGTCAGTTTTTGACTTGGTTTTGAACTCGAGTAAACTATCCCCTTCTTACTAATTGCAATACTTTGAAGAGTATCTTGATCCATTGCTTTAAAAAAGGTTCCATCTAGGTCATTTTTATTCAATAAATCAATTTGTTTACTTGTATTATCTTTGGTATAAATCTCCTTTTCTTGCTCAGTTCCACATGAAGGGAACAACGAAACAGTTAATGCCAATATCATATATTTAATTGTTTTGTCAATTTACACTTGAAAAATCCCTTTTAGGTTTAACGAAGAAATAAATCACATTCAAATTTTCTAACTTTATGTTGTCTAAACAATGCAAAGATACTATTAATCGTGTTATTTCAGCACGCATTATATAAATATTAAGATTATAAATGTTATAATTTCGCCAAAATCGCAAAAATACAAATAACATATAAATTATACCTAAATTCTGCAAAAAGTCCTATTTCCAAGGCATAATGTATGTTTTATCCTCTTTTAAGAGGACAATACCTATTCAAAATCGGAAAGTAAGTTTACTTCACAAATATACCAAAATAGATAGAAAATAATTATAATTTAAAATAATTAAGCAATAAAAATACACAAAATAAAGAAAAACCTCCATTTTAGATAATACTCTTACTAAACGAGTAACTTTAACATTTTATCAATTAAGGCAAGCTCTACTTTAACATCCAAAGTATTTTTAATAAATACCCTATGTCCAATTAAAGAATCAAAGCTAATTTAGAGTAAAAAATTAACTTATTGTAACTTTTTGTTGGCCCAGTTTAACACATCAATATATAAAATACTTCTACGATAATACCTGTTTTTAAATAACTCCCTAGCAGTATCCACATAAGTTTGCAACACCTTTTTTTGTTGATCAGGATAATTACTTACTAAACCTTGGAATAGATCCATTAATACATCGTGAATCGGAGTTTTATTTTTCATTTTGGTCACTAGAATCCGATTTGCTGTTAAATACTCTTCGTATTTTTCATCCAATCCGGACTCAAATTGAGCCATTAGGGATAAAATACGCGTATGAAACAATAAATCCTGTTGTACACTATAGGTTGTATTCTCAAGTATCTTAGTGGTATATACTAAAGACTCCTTATAGTTTTGATAACCAAAGTGAACTGCGGCTACTTTAAAATAAATAACTAAAAAGTGATGCTCATCAATTACGTTACTATACTCATTAATCCCCCTTTGTAAATGCTTTAAAAACAGCAAGTTTCCATTATAACTACCTTGAATGATTTCACGATTCAATTTATTATTGAATTGCGTCAAAAATACTATAGAATCAATATTGACACTTTGAGGGAAGTTATCTTGGTTTAGAACCCGTTGTAGCTTATCGTTCCAAAGAGTAAATCTATCGCTACTTTTGAAAAGTAAGATCAATTTAAATAAGTAAGAATTACCTTTCAAAAACCAGATAGGGTTACTTAGTATCATATCGGGATGATCGTAAAATAACTCTACCCATAAACGTACAAATTTATAGGCGCTATAATAATCCTGTAGTAAAAAACAACGCCAAACATGTGTTTTAAAATACCATAACTTCTCTTTGAAGTTTAACATCTTTGGATCAACCTTAAGCATATTATCATCAAAAAGAGTCAGTATTTTCTGTTTTTCTGCATCATTTTTAGCATATCCAGAGGTAAGTATTTCACTGTAAAGCTTCAAGGAAAGATTGGAAAGCTGGATGGAATAAAAATTCTGCAAACTAATCTCTTGGCTTTGCTTAATTAATTCGTCAGCCCTACCAGAAATACTTCGGGTGATATACTGGCTTTCAATCACCTTCTCTAGCTCAATAATCTCTAAAGCCATTGCCTTTTCTTCCTTATCTATGGCCAAGGTTTTTACTTTATCCAAAATCTTTAAACTTTGTTTATGTAAGCCCTTTTGGTATAAAATAGTGGCAAAGTCTAATTGCTCTCGAATTTGGATACGAATATTCTTCTTACTAGGGTTCATACGTAAACTCACCAAGATATTTCTATACAAATTGGCTTTTAAATTAGAGAGTTGTGCCTTTGTGGTGATTTGTTGTTGCAAAATACTCTTCTCGCAATACATCGGCATTTTATCCATATAGTTAAAAAGTGATAAAAACTTAGCCTCACTATTGGTCTGAATTCGATTTACATACAGCTTAAAATGCCTTTTTTCTGAACGTGATAAGGACTTAATTAATACAAATAATGGATCTTTACTATAATTTGACATTGTAATTTTTTTAAAGCTAACTACCTAAAAAACAAACGCATATACATCAAAAGACTTGTTTTGGCATTGTAATAATCCAAATCAAATCAAAAGTGCAATGGAACATTTTTCCACTTTTGCTACTAAGAAATCATAAAAACAAGATTATGCAGACCAAAAAGATTGAGATTTTTGACACTACATTACGTGATGGGGAACAAGTACCTGGGTGCAAGTTAGATAGACAACAAAAATTACAAATCGCACAAAAACTCGATGAACTCGGTGTAGATGTAATTGAGGCTGGTTTTCCTGTTTCTAGTCCTGGTGACTTTGACTCTGTAGTAGCTATTTCAAAAATAGTAAAAAATGCGAGTATTTGCGCTTTAACCCGTGCAAATAAAAAAGATATTGAAGTTGCTGCTAGAGCTTTAGAGTTTGCAAAAAAACCTAGAATCCATACCGGTATCGGTACTTCGGATTTACACATAAAATATAAATTCAATTCCACTCCTGAACAAATCATTGAAAGAGCTGTAGAAGCAGTAGCTTATGCAAAAAACTTTGCAGATGATATTGAGTTTTACGCCGAAGACGCTGGAAGAACCGATAATGCGTTTTTAGCACAAATTTGCCAAGAGGTAATTAAAGCAGGAGCCACAGTATTAAATATTCCCGATACCACAGGATATTGCCTACCAGAGCAATATGGAGCAAAAATAAAATACCTAACCCAAAATGTTATTGGTATTGAAAATGTAATTATCTCTTGTCACTGTCACAATGATTTAGGAATGGCAACGGCCAACTCTATTCAAGGAGTAATCAACGGGGCTAGACAAATTGAATGTACCATTAATGGTATTGGAGAAAGAGCTGGAAATACTGCTTTAGAAGAAGTAGTGATGATTTTCAAACAACACCAAGATTTAGGGTTTTACACTGATATTAATACCAAGATGCTAAATGAGTTAAGTAAACTTACCTCTTCTACTATGGGAATGATTGTACAGCCAAATAAAGCTATTGTAGGATCTAATGCTTTTGCGCACAGTTCAGGAATTCACCAAGATGGAGTAATCAAAAGAAGGGATACTTACGAGATTATTGATCCTAGAGATGTAGGTGTAGATGAATCTTCTATCGTTTTAACAGCTAGAAGTGGAAGATCTGCCCTAGCCTACCGTTTCAAAAACATAGGATACGATGTAACTAAAAATGAATTAGATATTTTATATCAACATTTCCTACAAGTTGCTGATACTAAAAAAGAGGTAAACGAACAGGATTTAAAGCACCTTTTAGCTCAAGTGAACAACCAACGTTTTATTAATGCATCGCTTTAATTTATTATGAATAAACAACCAAAAACATTATTTGATAAAGTATGGGACTCCCATGTGGTAGATCACATAGAAAACGGTCCACAAATTTTATATATCGATAAACACCTAATACATGAAGTAACCAGTCCACAGGCATTCGATGAACTTCAAAAAAGAAATATACCGGTTTTTAGACCAAAGCAAATCTTAGCCACAGTAGACCATAATGTACCTACCCTAGATCAAGATAAGCCTATAAAAGACCCAAACAGTAGATTGCAAGTAGACCAATTACTGGTTAATTGTGAGAAAAATGACATCACTTTCTACGGATTAGGTCACCCTTACCAGGGAATAGTACACATTATTGCCCCTGAATTGGGAGTTACTCAACCTGGTATGACAATGGTTTGTGGAGATAGTCATACCTCTACCCATGGAGCCTTTGGAAGTATCGCCTTTGGAATTGGAACAAGTCAAGTAGCTCAAGTTTTTGCAAGCCAAAGTGTACTAATTAATAAGCCTAAATCCATGCGAATTACTGTTAATGGTGAATTAGGTAAAAATGTACAGCCAAAAGACGTTATCTTATATATTATTGCTAAATTAGGTACAGACGTTGGTACAGGATACTTTTGTGAATATGCAGGAGAAGTATTTGAAAACATGTCTATGGAGGCAAGAATGACTGTGTGCAATATGAGTATTGAAATGGGAGCTCGTGGAGGAATGATTGCCCCTGACCAAACTACTTTCGATTATATACAAGGCAAACCTTTTGCCCCTTCTAATGAACAGTGGGAGCAAAAACTAGCTTACTGGAAGACCTTACCTTCAGATAAGGATGCCGTATTTGATACAGAGTATTTCTTTGATGCTAAGGACATAACTCCAATGATCACTTACGGAACCAATCCAAGTATGGGTATCTCCATTGATCAAAACATCCCTACCCCTACAGATGCATCCCAGAGTAAAGCTTTGGAATATATGGGCCTAGAAGGTGGACAGAGTTTAGATTCTATTGTGGTTAATCATGTATTTATTGGAAGTTGCACCAATGCTAGAATTGAAGACTTTAGAACAGCAGCCTCTTATATTAAAGGCAAGCAAATCGCCCCTAATATACAAGCCTTAATTGTTCCTGGGTCTCAACAAGTAGTTAAACAAATTAAGCAAGAAGGATTGGATGAAATCTTTCACAATGCAGGTTTTCAAATCAGACAACCTGGATGTTCGGCTTGTCTAGCCATGAATGAGGATAAAATCCCTGCCCAAGAATACTGCGTGAGTACTTCTAATCGTAATTTCGAAGGAAGACAAGGCCAAGGTGCAAGAACTCTATTAGCTAGCCCCCTAACTGCGGCAATTGTAGCAGTAGAAGGGAAAATATCTTATCAAAATTTACAACAACATGCAAGCATTAATTAATATACAATCTACAGCAGTACCTCTAAATTTAGAAAATATAGACACGGATCAAATTATTCCAGCTAGATTTTTAAAAGCGATAAGCAAAGAGGGATTTGGAGAAAATCTATTTAGAGATTGGAGATTTGATAGTCAAAACCAACCCAATAAAAATTTTGCCCTTAACAATCCTACTTATAGTGGAGAAATTCTAGTAGCAGGAAATAATTTTGGATGTGGAAGTAGTAGAGAGCACGCAGCTTGGGCTCTAACAGACTACGGTTTTAAAGTAGTAATTAGTAGCTATTTTGCAGATATCTTTAAAGGAAATGCCTTAAACAATGGGTTATTACCCATTATTGTTTCTCCAGAGTATCTACAATATATCTTTGATTGCATAGAAAAGGACCCATCCACAAATTTACATATTGATGTGCAAGAGCAATCTTTAGAAGTCAATGGTAAAAAAGTACATTTTGAATTAGACCCTTATAAAAAGATATGTCTACTAAATGGTTATGATGATATTGATTACCTTATTAGTAAAAAACAGAAAATAGAGGAATTCGAGAATTCTCGGTCCTATTAATTAGCCCACCAAATAAACTACAAAAAGCCATGAAAAAATATAATATTGCAGTACTTCCAGGTGACGGAATAGGCCCTGAGGTAATAAGAGAAACCACTAAGGTGTTGGATATCATAGCCACTCACTATAATTTTGAATTACATTATCAATATGCTGCTATTGGAGCTATTGCTATTGACCAAACCAAAGAAGCTCTACCGGAGAAAACACTTTTGGCTTGTCAAAAAGCAGACGCTGTATTATTTGGGGCTATTGGAGATCCAAAATACGATAATGATCCCCAAGCTAAAATTCGTCCTGAGCAAGGACTATTGGCTCTAAGAAAAGCTTTAGGATTATATAGCAACATACGTCCAGTGAAGGCCTATGATGCACTTTTAGATAAAAGTCCACTAAAGAGCCATATTATTCAAGGTACAGATATGGTTATCTACAGAGAGCTAATAAGCGGAATCTACTTTGGAGATAAACACACAAGTGAAGATGGATTAAGTGCTACAGATGTATGTAGATATAACTATAGCGATATTGAACCTATTACACATTTAGCTTTTCAAGCAGCCCTAAAAAGAAACAAAAAACTAACTGTTATCGATAAAGCTAATGTTTTAGAGACCTCTAGATTATGGAGAAAAACAGTAAAACACTTACATAAACAATATCCTGAGGTAGAACTAGACTTTATATTTGTGGATAATGCTGCTATGCAATTAATCCTTAATCCGAAAGCTTTTGACGTAGTATTGACAGAGAATATGTTTGGAGATATTATTTCTGATGAAGCAAGTGTAATTGGAGGGTCTATAGGCCTTTTACCATCTGCATCTATTGGAGAGAAGACTGCTTTATTTGAGCCTATTCACGGTTCTTATCCACAAGCTAAGGACAAGGGAATTGCCAATCCAATTGCTTGTATCTTATCTGGTGCTATGCTACTAGATTATTTAGGACAAAATCAAGCAGCTAGAGAAATTGAAGAAGCGGTACAAGATTGTATCAACAATAAATACTTAACAGAAGATTTAGCACCAACCAAAAGCTATTCTACGCAAGAAGTTGGACAATATATTTGCCACTATATCCAATGTAAAAATAACAAAGATAAATACTTAGAAAATATTACCCTAGGTGCTTCAACGATAATTTAAAAACGTTACTAGCCCCTTTTTGATCCCCTTCAAAACACTTTATATTAAACTATTTCTTTAAAAAAGACCTTTTAAGCATGCTTAAAAGGTCTTTTTACTATTAAAATAATCTATTAGTAGGGTAAAATAGAATCATTATTTATCTTATTGTACATGAATGAAAATTGGAAAATTACAAGAATTAGATATAAAACAAAGCTTATGGGCTATTTGATGTAATTGCTCTACTTGTTCTAAAGAAACAGAAGTTTCAAAAATAATCTTGGGATGTAAATCCACCTGTGTTATTCTCCCACTTTGATTCTCAAATAAAGCCAAAGTGGCCAAACTTTGGTCTTTATAATCTAAGACTACTATATCCTTTTGCTGACAAACATATAGAAAACTCATCATATGACAAGAGCTTAAAGCCGATAGTAGCAAATCCTCTGGATTGTGCAAACTTGGATCTCCTTTAAATTGTTTAGCTGCCGATAAGTCTAATAAGGCCTTATCTTGTATTTCTACCTGATGATTCTTAGAGGTACGCGGTTTATTTTGACTGTTGTTTACCTTTAAGCTCCAATGCAAAGTAGCCTTAAAAAAGTGTTTATTCTCCATCTTTTCAGTGAGCTATCTCATCGCGATTGCTTTTTCATATAAATTTTCATACAATGGCAATACTCTGTCGATTTTAAACTTAAGAGCAATTTCTTTTGCTCCTTTTTTAAATTCTGCCAATACCTGTGGATCCTTTAAAATTTTTAAAGAGTTTGCAATCATATCTTGGGTATCTCCTACATCACTCAAATAACCTGAAACCCCTGGTACATTTACCTCTGGTAAACCTCCAGTATTACTAGATATAACAGGTACGCCCATTGCCATAGCCTCTAGAGCAGCAAGACCAAAACTCTCTGTTTCTGAAGGTAATAAAAACAAATCAGAATGAGCTAAAATACGATCAATCTCATTACTTTTTCCAAAGAAGATAATCTTGTCATATATACCTAATTCCAAAGCTAGACGCTCGGTTCTTTCTCTATCTGGACCATCGCCAACAAGCATTAATTTAGCAGGCATCTCCTTTTGAATTCCATAAAACACCCTCACTACATCTTCTACTCTTTTTACTTTTCTAAAGTTGCTAATATGGGTAATAATTACCTCATTTGGCAAGGCCATAGCTCCTCTTTTACATACATTATTCTCCATATGTGTCTCTTTTACTTCTATAAAGTTAGGAATCACATGAATCTTTTTGGTTGTATCAAATAATTCATACGTACTATTTTTAAGACTCTCCGAAACAGAGGTCACAAAGTCAGACTGATTAATACTAAAACTAACGGCCGTCTTATAATTTGGATGATTCCCCACTAATGTAATATCTGTACCGTGTAAAGTAGTAATCATTGGTAGATTAATCCCCTCTTCCTTCAACATTTGTTTGGCCATATAGCCAGCATATGCGTGAGGAATAGCATAATGCACATGAAGTACATCAATTTTGAACAACTTTACCATATCCACTAACTTACTAGATAAAGCAAGTTCATAGGGTTGATAGTGAAATAATGGATATTCTGGAACATTTACTTCATGGTAGTAAATATTGGGATTTAATAATGCCAATCTTACAGGTTGGCTATAGGTGATGAAGTGAACTTCGTGGTTTCTTTTGGCTAATTCTAAACCTAGTTCCGTGGCAACAACACCACTTCCTCCGAAGGTTGGATAGCAAACAATAGCGATCTTCATATGTATAAATCTATTTGTGTCGATAAATATAATTCTATTATTGCGAACTACTATCTTGCTCTTGGGCTAAACAACCTACTATAACCTTTATTTAACAAAACAGAGATTAACAATACAATATTTAATATACTCCATTTTACTAATAATACCAATAAATAAAATGCTTTTTTTTTAGATTTACCTTCCAAAAACACAATAGCCTTTGTCTTTACCCCATTTATATTAAATCGGTCAAGACAAAGGCTATTAACTTATTGTATAGGTAGTATACTACCTTAGATAATACTATTGTAAATTACTTCTTGGATATTTTCACGAATATTATTTTTAGAAAGTAAATTAGTAGATGAATCTGGATAAGTACGATTAGAAAGGAAAATGTACACTAAATTGTTTTCTGGATCTGCCCAGGCCATTGTACCGGTAAATCCAGTATGTCCAAAACTACTAGAGGAAGCTTTAGAACAAACCGGACCAGGCGTTCCTGGTTTTTGAGGTTTATCAAAACCTATTCCTCTTCGGTTTCCCTTTGCACAAAACTCACAAGTATTGAAACTATCAAAAGTAGTAGATGAAAAATACTCTCTACCTCCATAGCTTCCTTTATTTAAATACATCTGCATAATTTTTGCCACATCCAAAGCATTTCCAAATAACCCTGCATGTCCTGCAACTCCACCTTGCATTGCTGCTGCCATATCATGTACATAACCTTGAACAGTAGTATAACGGTAATAGTTATCTTCTTCTGTTGGAGGAATTTGACTTATATCAAATTTGCGTAGAGGCAAAAAGGTGAGGTGACTTGCTCCTAAAGGCTCATAGATTTGCTGCTCTACCACTAAATCCAAACTTTTACCATAAGTTCTCTCAACAAATTCCTTTAAAAGGATAAAGCCTAAATCACTATACTTATAGGATTTTGATTTGGATAGATTACTTTGCATAATGCGATTTACCATATTTTGGCTATAACCTTTTTTGATAAATAAATTCTCCGCCACTTGATCTATATAATCCCCATTAGCATAGTAATTATAAATCGAAGGATCTGGCTTTTGAAAAGAATCTAAAGTTTCTTTATAAAAAGGAATCCAAGCTGGTAAACCAGATTGATGGGTTAATAACTCTTTTAAAGTAATATCTTGCTTATCGGTATAAGCAAATTCTGGAAACAACTTTCCCATTGGAGTATTTAAATCAATAATGCCATCATCATATAATTTCATGATCATAGGTAAAGTTGCTAGAATCTTAGTTAAAGATGCTAAATCATAAAGATCGGTATCTTTTACCTTAACCTGTTTTTGGTAATCGTGGTAACCAAAACTTTTATTATATACTACTACTCCATTTCTAGCTACAAGCACTTGAGCACCGGGTGTGAATTTTTTATCAATTGCGTATTGAACAATGCTATCAATTTTCATTAGCTCTTTTGGGTTCATCCCTTGACTTAATGCAGTACCAAAACTTAAAGTATGAGTATTGGCAGTTTCCAAACCTGTTCCAACAGGATAGGTGGAGTTAACGCTAATAGGTAATTTCCCCATAGCAGGTATAGCTCCAAAAATTACCCCAGCGGCGCTTTGGCGTGCAAATTTATTATTTTGAAAAGCCTGTACAACAGCAGTTATTGGCTCTAAATTCGTCAATGATGATAAACCATAGGCTTTAGCAAAGGAAACAAGTATAGTCTTTTTTTGTTTGGTGATCTGGTCAATTAAACCTGCGTTATAAGCAGAATAATTATGGTTACGCCAAGGGTTATCAAATTTATGGTACCCTATAATTACCATAGAATATTTATCCAACTTATTAATATCCTCTGGACTAATACGAGTTACTTCTGCATATTGTTGTAAATCTTCTAAAAACCCTTTCTCTTGGTCATCTCCTAATTGTAAATAGGCAATATGCTGCTTATCCAAATCACTTATAGGTAAAATATTAGAAGTGTTTTTTATTACTGTAATAGCCTGGTTATATAATTTTTGGTTTAAATCATCATAGCTACTATCGTTTAGATCTTTCACAAGGTTTTGGATTTCAATAGGTTTGTATTTTGCTAATCCTGCCTTATATTTATAAGCTAATATCTTCTTTACAGAATAATCTAAACGCTCTTGGGTTATTTCTCCTTTTTGATACGCCTGTTTTATCATAGAGGCAGCTACAGGAACATTTTCAGAGAAAAGTAACAAATCATTTCCAGCTAAAAAAGCCTTTAGATCTGCTTCTCCTTGTGCTAGACCGCTAGTTGCTCCTTTCATATTTAAAGCATCGGTGAAGATTAATCCTTCAAAGCCCATTTGTTCTCTTAATAACTTAGTTACAATATTATAAGACAAAGAACTTGGAATATCTTTATTAGGCTCATAGGCCGGAAAATTCAAATGTGCCACCATAACAGAGGCTAAATCATTTTTAAACAACTCCTTATAAGGATACAATTCCACTTCTTCTAGTCTTTGCTTGTCAAAATCAATTAACGGCAAATTATAATGGGAGTCACTAGAGGTATCTCCATGTCCTGGAAAGTGTTTTGCTGTTGCAAAAATATCCTCACTTTGATATCCCTTAGTATATGCTATAGCTCTATCGGTTACTATAGCAGGAGTTTCTCCAAAAGAACGCACTCCAATAATTGGATTATTTGGATTGATATTCACATCTACTACTGGTCCGAAATTAAATTGAAGGCCTAAACGTTTTGCTTGTTGCGCACTTTTTTTACCAAACTCTTGGATTAAGGACATATCTTGTACTGCCCCTAGAGTCATATTATAAGGAAAACTGTAGGTAGAATCTAAGCGCATGGCCAAACCCCATTCTCCATCAATTCCAACTAAAAGAGGAAGTTTACTTCTTTTTTGCAAGGCATTGGTCATTTTGGCTTGTCTTACAGGACCACCTTGGAAAAAAATCACCCCACCAATATGCTGCTTATCCACCAATTGCTCTAAGGACTTTAAGTGGTCTGGCTTTTTATTGGAATAAGCTGCTACCATAAATAACTGCCCAATCTTTTGATCTAAACTAAAACTCTGGTACACACTATCCACCCACTTGTCTTGAGCGGCCGTACTTGAGGTAGTAATGGGCTTAAAATTAGATTGGCTATGGCCAATAAAACAAACTAAAAATAATAGTAAACTAAGTTTTTTCATGCTTTTGAATGTTTGTTAAAAAAAAATCATCATCAAAAAATTGATGATGATCTTTGATAGGACTAAATGTAGATAAATACTTCTATTTAAAAAAGCGACCATGCCAACTTTCTTCAGCAGGTACTTCCCAATATTCTCTGTATTCTTCTAAATCATTTACTAAATTATTAAAAACGATAGTACTAGCAGAAACAGCTTTACTTTTTGCTAATTGCTTGAATTCAATCAAGGTCTTAAAAGTAATAAACTCTCCCGTTTTATAAGTCACATTCATTTTATCTAATAAATCTACTTTGAATTTTTGTTCTATCTCTTGAATTACCCTAACCGATGCATCAATAGAACATCCAGAGGCTGGATGTATATCTTGATCTACCGCTAAAACAATAAAGCGGTTGTACTTTACTTCAAAAGAAGCGTGTAATGG
Organism: Myroides sp. LJL115; assembly: GCF_054871665.1. Classification (NCBI taxonomy): domain Bacteria; kingdom Pseudomonadati; phylum Bacteroidota; class Flavobacteriia; order Flavobacteriales; family Flavobacteriaceae; genus Myroides; species Myroides sp. LJL115. The sequence continues at coordinate 45,249 of NZ_JBTXLS010000017.1, forward strand.
TGTTGCATGAGCTACCCAATTCTCAACAAATTTCCCCATTATTTGCTCAATTTCCTTCACCTCTTCTTCAGAGAACTTTCTATTTGATTGGTAGATCCAAACTTTACTATGGTTTGGCATCTCGCTCATTGGTGTATACATAATATATTATAAATCTTCTGCATTTGCAATTAATTCTGCCACGTCTAATACTTGAACTTGGCTTTCTTTTTCTTCAAATTTAACCCCATCGGTTAACATAGTATTACAAAAAGGACATCCCGCAGCAATAATCTCTGCCTTTGTACTAAGAGCTTCCTTAGTACGAAGTACGTGTACTTCCTGGTTTCCAGGCTCTGGTTCTTTGAATAATTGGGCACCACCGGCCCCACAACAAAGACCATTTGCACGAGAGCGCTTCATTTCTACCAATTCAGCATCCAATTTTTCAATCAAATCACGAGGTGCTTGATATACTTGATTAGCACGTCCTAAATAGCATGGATCATGGAAGGTAATGCGTTTTCCTTTAAAATTACCACCCTCAATTTGTAAGCGTCCCTCATCTAGTAAAGATTTTAAAAATTCGGTATGGTGAACCACTTGATAATTTCCTCCTAGACCTGGGTATTCATTTTTTAAAGTATTAAAACAGTGTGGACAAGCCGTTACAATTTTACTTACTTCATAACCATCCAGAACTTGGATATTCATCATGGCTTGCATTTGAAATGCAAACTCATTACCAGCTCTTTTTGCTGGATCTCCAGTACAACTTTCCTCTGCACCTAAAACGGCAAAAGAAACATTGGACTTATTTAAAATTTTTACAAAAGCTTTTGTAATTCTCTTTGCTCTATCGTCAAAACTACCTGAACAACCAACCCAGAATAAAACTTCTGGCTTTTCGCCTTTAGCTAACATTTCAGCCATGGTAGGTACTACTAAATTCTGTGACATAATACGCGCTATATTTTATGGAGTATACCTTTTGTTTTTTGGCAGACTCCACCTAAGGTTAATAGATTAATTTTCGTCTCTCCAATTTAAACGGTCCTGTTGGTTATATTGCCAAGGCGCTCCATTGTTTTCAACATTTTGCATCATGTTGTTAAGTTCAATTGGTGCTGCACTTTGCTCCATAACTAAATAACGTCTCATATCCATAATAATGGATAATGGAGAAATGTCTATTGGACATTCTTCCACACATGCATTACATGTGTTACATGCCCATAACTCTTCTGCGGTAATATAATCATTCAATAGTGTTTTTCCATCTGGAATAAACACCCCTTTATTGTTGTCTATATTTTGACTCACCTCCTCTAAACGATCTCTAGTAGACATCATAATCTTACGAGGAGATAATTTCTTACCGGTCATATTTTGTGGACATACCGAAGTACATCTTCCACATTCTGTACAAGAATAAGCGTTCAAAAGTTGTACCCAGTTTAAGTCCATAACATCCTGAGCTCCAAATTTTTCTGGTTCTGCGTCGCTAGGCTCTACTGCAGCATATGGATCTGCATTAGGGTCCATCATTAATTGCACCTCTTTTGTAACAGATGCTAAATTATCAAACTCTCCCAATGGCTCTAAATTAGCATAATAAGTATTTGGGAAAGCTAATATAATGTGTAAGTGCTTAGAATAGTATAAATAATTCATAAACAACATCACTCCAACAATATGCCCCCACCAACACACTCTCTCAATTATAGCTACAGTAGAGAAACTCATTGATTCGAAAATTGGCGTCAAAAAGTGAGAAACAGGAAAGCTTCCTGCTGCGTGATAACCTGGATATCCATTGATTTGTAGGTAGTAATCTGCAGCGTTCATTAATAAAAACAAACACATTAAGATACACTCAATATAAATAATATTATTGGCATCTCTTTTACCCCATCCCTCAAGCTCACTTTGGTTTAATCGTTTTAACTTAAGTATATTTCGGCGAATCCAAAATACCACTACACCTACAATTACAAGTAAAGCAAGTACTTCAAATATAGCAATTAACACATCGTAAATAACTCCTAAAAAGTTAAATATTCTATGGGTCCCAAATAATCCATCAATGATTATTTCTAACATTTCGATGTTAATGATAATAAACCCAACATATACAAAAAGGTGTAAAATAGCTGGAATAGGTCTTTTACCCATTTTACTCTGACCGAAGGCCACGCGAATCATATTTCGCATTCTTGCCCCTGGATTATCCGAACGATCAATTGGGCGACCTAATAAGATGTTGCGTTTTAATTTCTTTAAATTTTTAATAAAGAATCCAAAACCAACAATCAATAATAATAAAAATAATATTTGACCTAAGTACTGCATAATGGTAATAATTGTTTCAAATAATGGTTAGTGGTTTTTAGTGGTTAGCTAATTATATCGTTTTATTGTTTCTATAGCACAGGCAATGCTATAACTGGTATTCATTATTGCACATCTTGCTCTTGAAGTTCTACTTCAATTTGTTCTTGGTAAGGTACAGCCTTTTTTCCAAATACAGAAAAGTGCATGTATCGTTTAGGATTTTCTTTTAAATCTCTAAGTAATAATTCTAACTCTTTAGAAGCGTTAGCCAAGTTAGCATATAAAGCTGGATCTTTTAATAACATTCCAATAGAACCGCTTCCATCTTCCAAACTAGCTAAAAGCTTATCCATAGATTGGGTTGCACTATTTAAGTTATTAAAGGTACTTTGGATGTCTAATGTATTTAATTTTTGTGACACTTCTACAAATTCACCACTCATTTTATTAAGATTGTCCAAAGTAGCACCTAATTTAGGCTGAACAACGTTCAACATTGTCCTAGAAGCAGCCAAAGTTCCTTTTAATTCACTTGCAGCTTGTTTTAAGTCTTGTTGCATTTGTTCATCAAAGACACCATTAATAGAACTAAGCAATTGACTAGTGTTTTCTAAAAGACCCTCTACTTTAGTTTTTAATGGAAGCATTTCTCCCATTAATTGCTCCGACATATCTTTTTGTACATCTCCTTTTAAGTAAGCACCATTTTGTGCATAATTGTCTTGTCCAAATAAAGGATCAATTGAAATTGCCTTTGCAGCAATTAATCCTGGCGAATAAATTGTAGCGGTACTTTCTTTGGAAATTTTTATAGGATTAGTCATTAGTATTTCTACTACTAATTTTCCTGAAGTTTGATCAATTGTAATTTTCGATACCTTACCAACTGTTAATCCATTAATAGTAACCACAGAAGATGTAGTTAAACCTTCTACATTTTGGTATTCTACATAATACTTTTGGCTGTTGTCAAATAGATTATTACCTTTTAAAAAAGAGTACCCCCAAATGAACAATGCAATTGCTCCTAGTACTAAAATAGCCGTTTTAATTTCTCTTGATATTTTCAAAATCACTTATTTTATAATACGCAAAAATAAACTTTTATTTTCAAAGCGCCTTAGATTATTTTAATGCCTGCTCCATTGTTATTATTTTACCATTTAAAAACGGTACAATAAATGAGCTTTTATGTCCCTTTGCCTTGGCTTCTTGTAAAAGCTTCTTGGCTTGCTCATAGCTAGTTGTGTTAGAATAAAAATATTTATTTAATTTACCACTTTTAATCATAGTAACATTGGAAAGTCCCTTGAAATTTTGTGGTTTTAAGGGTAATACTTTATCACTTGCGGCAATTTGTACTTTAAAAACCACCCCATTTTGCACTTTTTTCTCACTAGAACTCTCCTTAGAATTAGATGTAGAGGCTGTAGAACTCGCGTTAGTTTTACTACTAGGAGCAGCAGTAATATTTTGTTCTTTATAATAAGCTTTTTTATAATTTAATATCCCTTGGGCTATAGAGGTAGCCAATTCACTTCTACCTTTAGAAGAGTTTAAATAAGCCCCTTCATTTGGATTGGAAACAAAACCAAGTTCAATAAGCACACTTGGCATAAATGCTCCGTGTAATACCCAGAATATCCCTTGCTTTACTCCCCTATTCTTTCTTTTTAAAGTATTAGTAAAGTTATCCTGTACTCTAGAGGCTAAATCGATACTCTGATCGATAAAATCCTCTTGTATTAAAGTAAGACCAATAATAGACTCTGGAGAATTGGGATCAAATCCTGCATAAGTAGTTTGATAATCCTCCTCTAGCATAATTACCGAGTTCTCCTTTTTTGCTACTTCTAAGTTAGACTTGTTTTTACTAAGTCCCATAACGAAGGTTTCTGTTCCGTATGCTGCGGCAGATTCTGCACCATTACAGTGAATAGATACAAACACATTACCATTTTGTTTATTAGCAAGTACAGATCTTTCTTTTACCGGTACAAATACATCGGTACTCCTAGTATAATAGACCTCAATATCAGGATTTGCTTCTAAAATTTTCCCGACTTGTAAAGCTACAGCCAGAACAATGTCTTTTTCGACAAATTTTCCGTGATTTGTACCAGCATCTTTTCCACCATGCCCTGGGTCTAAAATCACTTTAAATTTAGGATTGTTTTGTCCTGATACACCAATTGTTAATAAGAAAACAACAAGTAAAGTGAACAGTTTTGAACAACTACTATTCATAAAAAATATGTTTATAATTATGGATAAATTGAATTAAATTACCTTTTTAAGGAAAAATATATGTAAGTTTGACACGTTAAAAATAACAAGCTTAGTTTTACAAAAATAGCATATATAATAGATTTGCGAACAAATATTTTTAATATCGTTTTAGTTTTATTTCTTTCTTGTCAATTGTCAACGAACAATGTAGCGGCACAAGAATTTAAAAAGAAATATACTACCTTAAATACCAGTAATTTAACCGATTCTATATCATCTAATACAGATACTATAGCCAATAAGCCTATGGTAGAAGCTCCAAAGGTCCTAGAGACTAAAAAAGATTCTTTACCAAAGGAAAGTAAAGGAATCTTAGAGACAATAGTATATAGAAAAGCAAAAGACTATGAAAGATTAGACCAAAGTAAAAAGGAAATTACCCTTTATAATGAGGCGGAAGTAAAATACCAAGACTTCCAACTTCAAGCAGGAAAAATCGTTTTTAATTTTGAAAAAGATGAAATTTATGCCGGTGGTATAAAAGATAGCCTTGGAAATATGACACAATTACCTGTTTTCTCACAAGGAGGTCAAATTGTGGAACCCGATTCCATACGCTATAATACAAGAACCCAAAAAGCGGTTGTTTTTCAATCTAGAACATCGCAAGGAGAATTTAATATAAAGGCTGCTGTAACCAAAAAAGAAAATGACTCTGTTTATTTTATGAAAGATGTTATTTTCACCACAGCAGAAGACTTAGATGATCCAGAGTATTATTTCAAAGCCAGAAAAATTAAGCTAGTACCAGGTAAAAAGGTAGTTACCGGGGTAACCAACATGGTTATTGCTGATGTACCTACTCCACTTGGACTTCCATTTGCATTTTTTCCAATGAGTGAGACAGCAGAATCTGGTTTTATTATACCTAGTGTAGGAGATACCAATCTTCAAGGGTACTACCTTCAAAATGGAGGATATTACTTTGCAATTAGCGAAAGAATGGATTTATCCTTAACAGGGGATTACTACACCAATGGAAGCTGGGCTTTAAGAGGTCAAAGTAATTATGCTAAGCGTTATAAATATAGTGGTAACGTACTTATCCGTTATGAAAACAATCTTTTCAGCGAGAGAGGTTTACCAGATTATTCCGCTTCTAAGCTTTACAATATTCAGTGGACACATAGAAAGGACAATAAAGCCAATCCTACCTCTAACTTCTCTGCTTCGGTAAACATGGGTAGTAGCCAGTACTTTAGACAATCCAACAACACCTATAACGTTGGAGCTTCCTTGAACAATACAATGAGCTCTTCTGTTTCTTATTCAAAGACCTTTGAGAGTGTACCTCAAGTGAATATGTCTTTAACTGCTACGCATTCCCAAAACACCAATACTAGACAAATTAATATGACCTTACCTACTCTAGCAGTTAGTGTTGACAGGGTATTCCCTTTTGCCCCTAAGTATGGAGCAAAAAGAGGTCTTATTAAAAACCTTAACTTTTCTTATAACTTAAGAGGAGAAAACAGAGTAAGAGTACATGAGGACAACTTCTTCAAAAAAGAAATGTACGATAGCTTAAATACAGGTTTCCAACATAGTATTCCAATTTCAACTAACTTTAAAGTATTTAAGTATTTTTCTGTTACAACGGGAGCTAACTTCAATGAAGTGTGGTATTTCAATACTATAAAGAAAGAATATAACCCAGAAAAAAACCAAGTAGAAGATCTAAGGGTTAATGGCTTTGATAGTTTTAGAACCTATAATTTCAATGCTAGCATTGGAACAACTATTTATGGTACATTTAATTTTGGTGATGATAAAAAGATTCAAGCAATTAGACACGTGATGCGTCCTCAAGTAGGATACTCTTACACCCCTAGTTTTGATAAATATTATGACACCTATGCCATAGATGCCACAGGTCAAACTGTTCAGGATTATACCCGATTTCAAAACGGGCTTTTCGGGGCCCCTAGTAGAATGAACTCCAATATGCTTAACTTTAACTTAAGCAACACCTTCGAGGCTAAAGTAAGAGACAAAGACAGCGATAAAGACGAGTATAAAAAGCTAATGCTTTTAAATAGTTTAAACTTCTCCACTAGTTATAATATGAGCGCAGACTCTTTAAAATGGTCACCAGTACGCGTTAGTACAGGAACGGCATTATTTAAAGACAAAATGCAAATTAACCTAGGAGCTACCTTAGACCCTTACGCCTTAGATAACAACAACAGACGTATTGATATGTTTAATATCAATAATGGTGGAAGTTTATTTCGTTTAACTAGTGCTAACTTGACAATTAACTGGTCAATGGCAAGTACAGATCCTTGGTTTGGAGGTAATGCACAAGACAAAAACCAAAACTCTATTGACAACGGTGGACGTGGGGATGATTTATTCGGGCGAGCATTAGAGTTAAACAATACTAGAAAGAGTATGTTTGACTCAGAGGCCGAACAAAAGCCATTTGCTGGCTTTTATAATGCAAAATTGCCTTGGGACTTAACTTTTGCTTATTCCCTTACTTATAGCAATGCACAAAGACAAGACGAGATTGTAAACAACTCGGTAATGGTTTCTGGAAATGTGGACTTAACTCCTAAATGGAAAGTAGGATTCTCTACCGGTTATGACTTTGTACAAGATGGAGTTACCTTTACACAATTGCGCTTTGAAAGAGATTTAAAAAGCTGGAGGATGGACTTCACTTGGGTTCCAATCGGTACTTATACAAGTTGGGGCTTTTATATCGGGATCCGTTCCTCTATGTTAAGTGATATTAAGTGGGAGAAAAGAAAATCTCCAGATAAACGTTTTTGGTAATTAACTAACAAAAAATAATTATGAAAAAGATCATTAATTCTGAAAAAGCTCCGGCTCCAATTGGGCCATATAACCACGCGGTTTTAGCTTCCAATTTTTTATTTATTTCTGGACAAATTCCTTTTAACCAACAAACACAAACTTTGATTGACTCTAGTATTGAGGATCAAGCCAAACAAGTGATGGCTAATTTAGAAGCGATTTTAAAGGAGGCTAATATGGGGTTTGAAAACGTAGTAAAATCTACTATTTTCTTAACTAACATGGATGATTTTGCTATGGTTAACCAAGTATACGGAAGCCACTTTGAACAAGAAAATGCTCCAGCCAGAGAGTGTGTTCAAGTTGCTAAACTTCCTAGAGGAGTGGATGTAGAAATTTCCATGATAGCTACAAAGTAATAAAGACTATATTTTACTTAATCGAGTAGGAGGCTGAAGATTATTTCTTCAGCCGACCTCTCACACCACCTGGCATACGGATCCGTACCAAGGCGGTTCTTAACTTTACGATACTTTTAAGTAGATGTCATGTATAGAAGTATAGC
>NZ_JBTXLS010000018.1:0-52865 GCF_054871665.1 Myroides sp. LJL115
AACCTGTGAATTTTAAAAAACAGGTAAATATAAACAGAAAGAGGTAAACTATAAAAGCGATTGCTTTTAATAGTTTACCTCTTTACTTTAAGCTTCTATTTTAAAAAGGGACTTTTTCAGTGCCCTCCTCAATGAGTGCTCCATTTTTTTATGTTGTTTATATTGGTAGGTATTATTCTTTTTTCTCAGAGTATTTTGTTACCATTAAACTTAATGCCCCATCACCTGCTATATTACAAGCTGTTCCAAAACTATCTTGTAATGCAAAAATGGTTAATGTTAATGCAATTCCAGCGTCATCAAAACCAAGAACTGATGCAATAATACCTAATGATGCCATAACTGTACCTCCAGGAACACCAGGTGCTCCAATTGCGAAAATTCCTAAAAGGATAATAAAGACAATCATAGTTGCTAAAGTTGGTAGGGTACCATATAATACTAAAGAAACTGTCATTACAAAGAAAACTTCTGTTAATACAGATCCACAAAGATGGATGTTAGAGAAGAACGGAATGGTAAAGTTTGTAATTTCTGGTTTTAAAACTTTGCTTTTATGTGCTGATTGTAATGCTACCCCTAATGAAGCGGCTGAGGACATTGTTCCTACTGCAGTAAGATAGGCAGATGGATAATGACGAATTACCTCCCAAGGGTTTTTCTTAGAATATACACCAGCCATTGTATATAAAAATGCTAACCATACAAAATGTGCTGCAATTACAATAAGAATCACCGTTAAGAATACTGGTAATTGAGATTGTATAGAACCCTCATAACTTAATAGTGCAAAGTTTGCCATAATATAAATAGGCAGAATTGGTACAAGTACGCGGTTTACTAAAAGTAGTACGATATCTTTGAATTGATCAAAAATTCTCTCTAGTTCTTTAGACTGTATCCAAAGGATACCTACTCCTATCATTAAAGCTAGGGTCAAAGCAGTCATTACACCAAATACAGGTGGAATGTCTAATTTGAATAACATCTCAGGTAGCTCTTTTAAGGAATGTACATTATTTTCAATTTCTAAATTTGGTAATATAGAATAACCTAGGAAAGAAGAGAAGAATCCTGCTCCAACACTTGATAAGTATGCAATTGCAATAGAAAAGCCAATGATTTTAGTGGAGCCCCTATCTAATTTTGTAATCGAGGATACTACAAAACCTAAAATAATTAGTGGTACTAAAAATAAAATAATTTGCCCTAATACATGTCGTACAGATAAAGTAACTTGAAGAGCAAAGTCTCCTAACAAAGGCCCTATTATTAATCCAATTACTACACCTAGTAAAAGACGGACAATTGTGTTGTTGAATATTTTTAACATTTGAAATAAGTGTTTATTTATTTTAAAGATAATTAAAATTTTCACCAAAATTAAGGTTATTTATTTTTTGCGTCCTTGTGAAAGTAGGTAAATACCACAAATATGGTATAGCTGTGTTTTTGGCTTATTTGTAAGTTAAGTCATTTAATAGAGGATAAATTTTAGTAAGCTGTAGATGCTCAGAAACTTAGTGTTTTTTTGGCTTTAGTCTGTTATTTTCTATTTATTTTTAAAAAAATATATATTTTTTCTTGTAGAGTGTAGAAAATGTACTACTTTTGCACCAACAAATGAGAGGAGGTGTATGAAAACATGTTAATCATTCCAATTAAAGACGGAGAAAATATCGATAGAGCACTTAAGCGCTACAAAAGAAAATTTGACAGAACAGGAACTTTACGTCAGTTAAGATCTCGTCAATACTTCTCGAAACCTTCTGTACTTAAAAGAGACAAAATGCAAAAAGCTGAATACATTCAGCATTTAAGAGATGCTGTAGAATTCTAAGCAATCTTTTAAAAAATAAATTAACCGTTGTAATAAAGTAGTAACTTTGTTACAACGGTTTTTTTATGGAAAAAAATATTTCAAAATTTTTAGATTTTATTGCTAAAGAGAAAGGGTATTCTACTCTTACATTAAAAGCCTATGGGGATGACTTAAGTGCTTTTGATAGTTTTAGTACTACCTTGGGTTTTTCTTTGGTAGAGGTGAATTATGATATTGTTCGAGCGTGGATCGTTTCTTTATCGGAGCAAGGATTTGCTAATCGTTCCATTAATAGGAAAATTAGTACTCTGCGTAGTTTTTATAAATTTATGCAGCAAGTTGGGCAGGTCAGAGTTCATCCTTTGCAATTGCATCGATCTTTAAAGGTGGAAAAGAAATTACATTTGCCTTTTTCGCAAAATGAAATAGATAAAGTTCGTTCAAGCCTAAAGGAGAATTCGGATTTAGAATCTCAAAGGGATTTATTAGTTATCGATTTACTTTATATGTTAGGGTTGCGTAGAGCTGAACTTGTAGCTTTGAGGGTGGAGGATTTTGATTTTTACTCTAAGCAAGTAAAAATTCATGGTAAAGGTGATAAAGTACGCTATTTGCCTGTTTTGCCAGAACTCTGTCAAAGTATTTTCTCTTACTTGGAAGTGGTAAGTGAATTATGGGGAGTTTCCAAGACCAAGGGATGGCTTTTATATAGAGACAGGGCAAATAAAGTGAATGAAATGTTTGTTTATCGGTTAATAAATCGCTATTTTAGTGTTGTTACTACAAAGGAGAAGAAGAGTCCTCATGTGCTAAGGCATTCTTTCGCATCTCATTTAATAGAAGGGGGGGCGGATATTAATTCAGTAAAAGAATTAATGGGACATGAGAGTCTTTCTACTACACAGATTTATACTCAAGTAAATTTGAAGGAATTAAAGAGGGTTTATCAAAGTGCGCATCCTAGAGTAGATAAAGAGGATAATTAACCATTAAATTTATTATTTATGAAAGTAAACATTCAGGCTACAAATTTTAATGTTGACCGTAAATTGGTTGATTTTATAAACGAGCGTTTAGGGAAAGTTGCTAAGTTTTATGACAAAGTTATTGCAATTGAAGTTTTTTTAAAGCTTGAAAATAATAATGAAAAGGAGAATAAAACGGCTGAAATTAAGATGCTGGTTCCAGGAGATGAGCTAGTGGTTAAGAAGACTAGTAAGTCTTTTGAAGAAAGTTCTGATCTAGGTGCAGACGCTATAGAACGTTTGTTGATGAAATATAAAGAGAAAACTAAAGCATATTAATTGAAAAAAATAGTGAAATTGTTTTTTTTAATCAATAAAATATATACATTTGCAGTCCGTTAGAAATAGCGGACTTTTTCTATTGAGTAAAAAAATGCCGGTGTAGCTCAGTTGGCTAGAGCAGCTGATTTGTAATCAGCAGGTCGTGGGTTCGAGTCCCTCCATCGGCTCAAAGTAGAAATGAAGTAAAGATATTGGGGAGATACTCAAGCGGCCAACGAGGACGGACTGTAAATCCGTTGGGTAACCTTCGCAGGTTCGAATCCTGCTCTCCCCACTACTAAATATAAGGAGAATAGAATAAGCCGGTGTAGCTCAGGGGTAGAGTGCTTCCTTGGTAAGGAAGAGGTCACGGGTTCAAATCCCGTCATTGGCTCAGGTTTTTTTATTATATTTGAACACTAATTATATAACTAAGATTAAATTATTAAATCATGGCAAAGGAAACTTTTGATCGTTCAAAGCCGCACTTAAACATCGGTACTATTGGACACGTGGATCACGGAAAAACAACTACTACTGCAGCAATTTCTAAAGTATTGTCAGATGCTGGATATTCAGAAGCTAGATCTTTCGATCAAATTGATAACGCTCCAGAAGAAAAAGAACGTGGAATTACAATTAACACTTCTCACGTAGAATATGCTACAGCTAACCGTCACTACGCTCACGTTGACTGTCCAGGTCACGCGGATTACGTTAAGAACATGGTTACTGGAGCTGCACAAATGGATGGTGCTATTCTTGTTGTTGCTGCAACAGATGGTCCAATGCCACAAACTCGTGAGCACATCTTATTAGGTCGCCAAGTAGGTATTCCTAGAATTGTTGTTTTCATGAACAAAGTTGACTTAGTAGACGATGCTGAGTTATTAGAACTTGTTGAAATGGAAATTAGAGATTTATTATCTTTCTACCAATATGATGGAGATAATGGTCCAGTAGTTCAAGGTTCTGCTTTAGGAGCTTTAAACGGTGAGCAACAATGGGTTGACAAATTATTGGAATTAATGGAAGCTGTTGATAACTGGATCGAAGAGCCAGTACGTGATACAGAAAAACCATTCTTAATGCCAGTAGAAGACGTATTTACAATTACAGGACGTGGAACTGTTGCTACAGGTCGTATCGAAACTGGAATTGCTAATACTGGAGATGCTGTTGAAATTATCGGTATGGGAGCTGATAAATTAACTTCTACAATTACAGGAGTTGAGATGTTCCGTAAGATCCTTGATAGAGGTGAAGCTGGAGATAACGTTGGTCTATTATTAAGAGGTATTGACAAAACTGATATCCGTCGTGGAATGGTTATTGTTAAGCCAGGATCTGTTAAGCCACACGCTAAATTCAAAGCAGAGGTTTATATCCTTAAGAAAGAAGAAGGTGGACGTCACACTCCATTCCATAACAACTACCGTCCTCAGTTCTACGTACGTACAACTGACGTAACTGGAACTATCCAATTACCAGAAGGAGTAGAAATGGTTATGCCTGGAGATAACTTAACTATCACTGTTGAGTTATTAAACCCAATCGCTTTATCAGTAGGTTTACGTTTCGCTATCCGTGAAGGAGGTAGAACAGTAGGTGCTGGTCAGGTAACTGAAATTTTAGACTAATTTATTAGTATAAATAAAAACTTAAAGTCAGCGATTTATCGCTGACTTTAAACAAACGGGTGTAGTTCAAGGGTAGAATAGCGGTCTCCAAAACCGTTGATGGGGGTTCGAATCCCTCCACCCGTGCAAATAAGATATCATATGGCAAAGATTTTTAATTATATATCGGAGTCGTTTACGGAATTAAAAACTAATATGACATGGTCTCCATGGGCTGAAGTGCAACGTAAAACGATTATTGTAGCAGTGTTTGCAATAGTGTTTTCATTAGCAACTTGGGGTGTGGATTCTTTGTTTGGAGAGTTTTTAGGTGTGTTCTATAAATGGGCTAAAGCATAAAGAAATTATATTATGGCTGATACAAGCGTGAAAAAATGGTATGTAGTTCGTGCAGTTAGTGGACAAGAAAACAAAGTGAAGAATTATATCGAATCTGAGATTTCTAGACTAGGGCTTTCTGACTACTTATCGCAGGTTTTAGTACCTACAGAAAAGTTCGTTACTCATGATAAAAACGGAAAAAAGAAAACTACAGAGCGTGTTTATTTTCCTGGTTATGTGATGATCGAAGCAAATCTTACAGGTGAAGTTCCTCACGCAATTAAATCAATTACTGGTGTAATTGGTTTCTTAGGGGAAACAAGAGGTGGTGAGCCTGTGCCTTTGAGAGAAGCTGAAGTAAATCGTATGCTAGGACGAGTAGACGAATTGTCTGTGAAGATAGACACTGGAGTTATTCCTTATGAAGTTGGTGAAAGTGTTAAGGTTGTTGACGGACCATTTAATGGTTTCGATGGAGTAGTAGAAAACATCAACGAAGAAAAGCGCAAGCTTGAAGTAATGGTAAAAATCTTCGGAAGAAAGACACCTTTAGAATTGAATTTTACTCAAGTAGAAAAATTATAATGTTACATACATACGCATCTTGCTTCCAATTGAGATGTGCTAAATTTTTAAGAAATGGCAAAAGAAATTAGTAAAGTAGTTAAACTACAAGTTAAGGGAGGTGCTGCGAATCCTTCGCCACCGGTTGGACCTGCTTTGGGGGCTGCTGGAGTTAACATCATGGAGTTCTGTAAGCAATTTAACGCTAGAACACAAGATAAAGCCGGCAAAATTTTACCAGTACAAATTACTGTGTATAAAGACAAATCTTTTGAATTTGTTGTTAAAACGCCACCTGCTGCTGTTCAATTATTAGAGGCTGCGAAAGTGAAATCTGGATCTGGAGAGCCTAACAGAAAAAAAGTTGCTAGCGTAACTTGGGATCAAGTACGTGCAATTGCAGAAGATAAAATGCCTGATTTAAATGCATTTACTGTTGAAGCAGCTATGACTATGGTAGCTGGTACTGCAAGAAGTATGGGTATATCAGTAACAGGAACAGCTCCTTTTTAATTGTAAAAGACAGAAGAAATGGCAAAATTGACAAAAAAGCAAAAAGAAGCAGCTGCTAAGATTGAGAAAAACAGATTGTATTCTTTAACTGATGCTTCTGCATTAATTAAAGATGTTGCAACTGCAAAATTTGATGAATCTGTAGATATCGCTGTGCGTTTAGGAGTAGATCCTCGTAAAGCTAACCAAATGGTTCGTGGTGTTGTAACTTTACCTCACGGTACTGGAAAAGACGTTAGAGTTTTAGCATTAGTTACTCCAGATAAGGAGGCTGAAGCTAAAGAAGCTGGAGCTGACTATGTTGGATTAGATGAGTACTTACAGAAGATTAAAGACGGTTGGACAGATGTTGATGTTATCATCACTATGCCTGCTGTTATGGGTAAATTGGGTCCTTTAGGAAGAATTTTAGGACCAAGAGGTTTAATGCCTAACCCTAAAACTGGTACAGTTACTATGGACGTAGCGAAAGCTGTTCAAGAAGTAAAAGCTGGTAAAATCGATTTTAAAGTTGATAAAACTGGAATTGTTCACGCGGGAATCGGAAAAGTATCTTTTGATGCTGAGAAAATCGCTGAGAACGCGTCTGAATTAATTCAAACATTATTAAAATTAAAACCAACTGCAGCTAAAGGTACTTATATCAAGTCTATTCATATATCTAGTACAATGAGCCCAGCTATTGCTTTAGATCCTAAAGCGGTATAATTGGTAAATAAAAATTATAAGTATGACTAGAGAACAAAAAGCAGTTGCGATAGAGGACTTAAAAGCTAAGTTAGCTGATAATAATGTTATCTACATCGCTGATATTTCGGGATTAAATGCAGAAGTAACTTCTAACTTAAGAAAAGCTTGTTATAAAGCAGGTGTATCTTTAGAAGTAGTTAAAAATACATTGCTTGTAAAAGCTATGGAAGCTTCTGATAGAAACTACGAGGAGTTACCATCTACTTTAAAAGGAAACAGTGCTATTATGTTTGCTGAGACAGCTAATGCTCCAGCAAAAATTATCAAGGAATTCAGCAAGAAAGCTGAGAAGCCATCTGTTAAAGGTGCTTTCATCATGGATGAAGTTTACACAGGTGAGAACTTACTTGATACATTAGTAAGCATCAAATCTAAAGAAGAGGTTATTGGAGAAATCATTGGATTACTTCAGTCTCCAGCTCAAAGAGTTATTTCGGCTCTTAAAAACCAATTTAAAGACGAAGAGTAGTAGATACTTCTCCTTGGATTTAAATGTTCAGAATGAACGCACATTAATAAAACATATTTTTTTTACAAATCATTAAAAGATAGAAAAATGGCAGATTTGAAACAATTCGCAGAACAATTAGTTAACTTAACAGTAAAAGAAGTTAACGAATTAGCAACTATATTAAAAGACGAATACGGAATCGAACCAGCTGCTGCTGCTGTAGTAGTTGCAGGTGGAGCTGACGGTGCAGGAGCTGAAGAGCAAACTGAATTCACTGTAGTATTAAAAGAAGCAGGAGCTTCTAAATTAGCTGTAGTTAAAGCTGTTAAAGAATTAACAGGTTTAGGATTAAAAGAAGCTAAGGATATCGTAGATTCAGTACCTGCTAACATCAAAGAAGGAATTTCTAAAGATGAGGCAGAAGGTCTTAAGAAAGCATTAGAAGAAGCTGGAGCTGTAGTAGAGCTTAAATAAGCATTCTTTCTAAAATATACTCGGTTTAGGTCTTGGGAGCACATCCAAAGGCCTAAACCATTTTGCGTATAATTCTGTTTGTACGTAAAATTCTATTCAAATTCTAATCAAAATTTTTTGTCCATTGATGATTACAAATCAGACTGAAAGATTAAATTTTGCTTCTACGAAGAACATTCCTGCGTATCCAGATTTTCTAGATATTCAGGTTAAGTCTTTTAAGGATTTCTTTCAATTAGAAACGAAGTCCGATGAGAGAGGCAAGGAAGGTTTGTACAATACCTTCATGGAGAACTTCCCGATTACTGATACAAGAAACCAGTTCGTGTTGGAGTTCCTTGATTACTTTGTTGACCCTCCGCGTTATTCTATTGAAGAATGTATCGATAGAGGACTAACTTATAGCGTTCCGCTTAAGGCTCGCTTGAAGCTTTACTGTACTGATCCTGAACACGAAGATTTTGAAACAATCGTTCAAGATGTTTATTTAGGAACAATACCGTACATGACTCCAAGTGGTACTTTCGTAATCAATGGTGCTGAGAGAGTTGTGGTTTCACAATTACACCGTTCACCTGGTGTTTTCTTTGGTCAGTCATTTCACGCAAATGGTACAAAGTTATATTCAGCAAGAGTTATCCCATTTAAGGGTTCTTGGATTGAGTTTGCTACCGATATTAATAGCGTTATGTACGCTTATATCGATAGAAAGAAAAAGTTACCTGTTACAACCTTATTCCGTGCAATTGGATTTGAGAGAGACAAGGATATCCTAGAGATTTTCGATCTTGCAGAAGAGGTAAAAGTATCAAAAACAGGTTTAAAAAAATATATAGGACGAAGACTTGCTGCGCGTGTTTTAAACACTTGGCACGAGGACTTCGTTGATGAGGATACTGGAGAGGTTGTTTCAATTGAAAGAAATGAGATTATCTTAGACCGTGATACAGTCCTAGATAAAGATAATGTCGAAGAAATCATTGATGCTAACGTTAAAACTATCCTTTTACATAAAGACGATAATAATCAGGCAGATTATGCCATCATACATAATACCTTGCAAAAGGACCCTACTAACTCCGAAAAGGAAGCAGTAGAGCACATTTACCGTCAATTGCGTAATGCAGAACCGCCTGATGAGGAAACTGCACGTGGTATTATCGATAAATTATTCTTCTCTGATCAACGTTACAATCTAGGTGAAGTTGGTCGTTACAGAATGAATAAGAAACTTAATCTTGATACCCCTATTGACAAACAAGTTTTAACAAAAGAAGATATTATTACTATTGTTAAGTACTTAATTGAATTAATTAACTCTAAAGCAGAGATTGATGATATTGACCACTTATCTAACCGTCGTGTTAGAACTGTTGGTGAACAACTTTCAGCTCAATTTGGAGTAGGTTTAGCTCGTATGGCTAGAACAATTCGTGAGCGTATGAACGTACGTGATAATGAAGTGTTCACGCCAATTGACTTAATTAACGCTAAGACATTGTCTTCTGTTATTAATTCTTTTTTCGGGACTAACCAGTTATCTCAATTTATGGATCAAACCAATCCATTAGCAGAGATTACGCACAAACGTCGTTTATCAGCTTTAGGACCTGGTGGTTTATCAAGGGAAAGAGCAGGTTTCGAGGTACGTGACGTTCACTATACTCATTACGGACGTTTATGTCCTATTGAGACACCAGAGGGTCCGAACATTGGATTAATTTCTTCTTTAGCTGTATATGCTAAAGTTAACAATATGGGGTTCATCGAAACTCCATACCGCAAGGTTAACGAAGGAGTAGTAGATATCACTGGAGAACCTGTGTATTTAAGTGCAGAGGAAGAGGAGGGAATGTTAATTGCGCAAGCGAACGTTCCACAAGATGACAATGGAAAAATTACTGAAGAGCGTGTTGTTGTTAAAGAAGAGGGGGATTTCCCGGTTGTAGAACCAAAAGATCTTCACTTTACAGACGTAGCACCAAATCAGATTGCTTCTATTTCGGCTTCTTTAATTCCTTTCTTAGAGCATGATGATGCCAACCGTGCTTTGATGGGATCAAACATGATGCGTCAAGCTGTACCTTTATTACGTCCAGAGTCACCAATTGTTGGAACTGGATTAGAAAGACAAGTTGCTTCTGATTCTAGAGTGTTAATAAACGCTGAAGGAAATGGAACGGTGGAATACGTAGATGCACAGAAGATTATTATTAAGTATGATCGTACGGATGAAGAACGTTTAATTAGCTTCGATACGGACGAAAAGACATATAATCTAATTAAGTTTAGAAAAACCAACCAAAGTACAAGTATCAACCTTAAGCCTATCGTAAGAAGAGGTGATAGAGTTGAAAAAGGACAAGTACTTTGTGATGGATATGCTACACAAGACGGAGAATTAGCTCTTGGACGTAACTTACAAGTGGCATTTATGCCATGGAAAGGTTACAACTTCGAGGATGCTATTGTAATTTCTGAAAAAGTAGTAAGAGAGGATATTTTTACATCTATTCACATTGATGATTATACTTTAGAAGTTAGAGATACTAAATTAGGGAATGAAGAGTTAACAAACGATATTCCTAACGTTAGTGAAGAAGCTACTAAAGATCTAGATGAGAACGGTATGATCCGTATCGGTGCTGAAGTAAAACCTGGTGATATTTTAATTGGTAAGATTACTCCAAAAGGAGAGTCAGATCCAACACCAGAAGAAAAATTACTTCGTGCTATTTTCGGTGATAAAGCTGGAGATGTTAAGGATGCTTCACTAAAAGCGTCTCCTTCATTAAGAGGAGTTGTTTTAGATAAAAAACTATTTGCTCGTGCAGTAAAAGATAAACGTAAGCGTTCAAAAGATAAAGACGAATTGGCTTTATTAGAGACGAAATTTGAAGTTAAATTCAATGAGTTAAAAGAGCGTCTTGTGGATAAACTTTTCTTTATTGTTAATGGTAAAACATCTCAAGGTGTTCTTAACGATTTAGGAGAAGAAGTATTACCAAAAGGTAAGAAATTTACTCAAAAAATGCTTCATGCTGTTGAGGATTTCGCACACTTAACAAAAGGTCAATGGACTACTGATGAAGAGGCAAACCGTATGATTACTGATTTAATCCATAATTACAAGATTAAATTAAATGATCTACAGGGAGTTCTTAGAAGAGAGAAGTTCATGATTACTGTTGGAGATGAATTACCTTCTGGAATTCTTAAATTAGCAAAAGTTTATATTGCTAAAAAGAGAAAACTACGCGTTGGAGATAAGATGGCTGGTCGTCACGGAAATAAAGGTATTGTTGCTAGAATCGTAAGAGACGAAGATATGCCTTTCTTAGAAGATGGTACACCAGTTGATATTGTGTTAAACCCGTTAGGGGTACCTTCACGTATGAACATTGGGCAGATTTACGAAACTGTTCTTGGATGGGCTGGATTAAACTTAGGTAAGAAATTTGCTACACCTATTTTTGACGGAGCTAATTTAGATCAGATCAACGCACTTACAGATGAAGCTGGTATTCCTAGATTTGGACATACTTACCTTTATGATGGAGGTACGGGAGAAAGATTCCACCAAAGAGCAACAGTGGGTGTAATTTACATGTTGAAATTAGGACACATGGTAGATGATAAAATGCACGCACGTTCAATCGGTCCTTATTCACTTATTACGCAACAGCCTTTAGGAGGTAAAGCGCAATTCGGAGGACAGCGTTTTGGAGAGATGGAGGTATGGGCTTTAGAGGCTTATGGTGCATCTAGTACTTTACGTGAGATTTTGACGGTGAAGTCGGATGACGTTATTGGTAGAGCGAAAACTTACGAAGCAATCGTTAAAGGAGAAACTATGCCAGAACCAGGATTACCTGAATCATTCAATGTATTAATGCATGAATTGAAAGGGCTTGGATTAGACATCAGATTAGAAGAATAAACTAAGATTATAGAGTAAGTGACTTTTTTGTCACTTACTCTTTATATCAACACTTTAACAAGTAAGTTTACCATGAATAAAAATAAAGAGAAAAATACCGTTAAAAGGTTTAATAAAATCTCAATTGGTTTAGCTTCACCAGAATCTATTCTTGCAGAATCTAGAGGTGAGGTTTTAAAGCCAGAAACTATTAACTATCGTACTCATAAACCAGAAAGAGATGGTCTTTTCTGTGAGCGTATTTTCGGTCCTGTAAAAGATTATGAGTGTGCTTGTGGTAAGTATAAAAGAATCCGTTACAAGGGTATCGTTTGTGATCGTTGTGGAGTAGAAGTAACTGAGAAAAAAGTACGTAGAGATAGAGTAGGACATATTAACTTAGTTGTGCCTATCGCTCATATTTGGTATTTCCGTTCGCTTCCAAACAAGATTGGATATATTTTAGGGCTTCCTTCTAAGAAGCTAGATATGATTATTTACTATGAACGTTATGTTGTAATCCAACCAGGTATTGCAAAAAATGTTGATGGAGAAGAATTAAAACGTCTAGATTTCTTAACTGAAGAGGAGTACTTGAATATCTGTGATACTCTTCCGATGGAGAACCAATACTTAGATGATACTGATCCAAATAAATTCATCGCTAAAATGGGTGCTGAGTGTATTATGGATTTATTAGCTACTACAGATTTAGATCAATTGTCGTATACTTTACGTCACGCAGCTAATAATGAAACATCTAAACAAAGAAAAACAGAAGCGTTAAAACGTCTACAAGTAGTAGAGTCTTTCCGTGAATCTAATTTAAACCGTGAGAACAAACCAGAGTGGATGATCTTAAAAGTGATCCCAGTTATTCCACCTGAGTTACGTCCTTTAGTTCCATTAGATGGTGGTAGATTTGCTACTTCGGATTTAAATGATTTATACCGTCGTGTGATCATTAGAAACAACCGTTTAAAACGCTTGATGGAAATTAAGGCTCCTGAAGTTATTTTACGTAACGAAAAACGTATGCTTCAAGAGGCTGTTGACTCTTTATTTGATAACACTAGAAAATCTTCTGCAGTTAAAACTGAGTCAAACCGTCCTTTAAAATCCCTTTCTGATTCTCTTAAAGGTAAACAAGGTCGTTTCCGTCAAAACTTATTAGGAAAACGTGTGGACTATTCTGCTCGTTCAGTTATTGTCGTAGGACCTGAGCTGAAATTATACGAGTGTGGTATTCCTAAAGATATGGCTGCTGAGCTTTACAAACCTTTCGTTATTCGTAAGTTGATCGAAAGAGGAATTGTTAAGACAGTTAAATCTGCCAAAAAGATTATAGATAAGAAAGAACCAGTAGTATGGGACATCTTAGAAAACGTAATTAAAGGTCACCCAGTTTTATTAAACCGTGCTCCTACATTACACCGTTTAGGTATTCAGGCTTTCCAACCTAAGTTAATTGAGGGGAAAGCAATTCAGTTACACCCATTAGTGTGTACTGCCTTTAACGCGGATTTCGATGGTGACCAGATGGCTGTTCACTTACCTTTAGGTCCAGAAGCGATTTTAGAATCTCAATTGTTGATGCTTGCATCTCACAATATTCTTAACCCAGCTAATGGTGCTCCAATTACGGTACCATCTCAAGATATGGTACTTGGTCTTTATTATATGACTAAGTTACGTAAGAGCACTCCAGAGGAAATAGTAAAAGGAGAAGGATTAATTTTCTACTCTGTGGAAGAAGTTCACATTGCTATTAACGAAGGTAAGTTAGATCTTAATGCTGGTGTTAAAGTACGTGCAAGAGATTTTAATGCAAATGGTGAATTAGAATATCAAATCATTGAAACAACTGCAGGAAGAATTTTATTTAATGAAGTTGTTCCAGAAGTTGCAGGATTTATAAATGAAGTATTGACTAAAAAATCTTTAAGAGATATTATTGGTCGTATTTTAAACATCACTGACGTTCCAACTACTGCTAAGTTCCTAGATGATATCAAGGACATGGGGTATGGATATGCGTTCCGTGGGGGATTGTCTTTCTCTTTAGGAGATATTATCATCCCTGGACGTAAACAAGAGTTAATAGATGAGGCTAATACACAAGTAGATCATATTTCTATGAACTATAATATGGGTCTTATTACAAATAACGAACGTTACAACCAAGTTATTGATGTTTGGACTTCTACAAATGCTATGTTAACGGAATTAGCGATGAAGAATATTCGTGAAGACAAGCAAGGTTTCAACTCAGTTTATATGATGTTGGATTCTGGAGCTAGGGGATCGAAAGAACAGATTCGTCAGTTAACAGGTATGCGTGGTTTAATGGCTAAACCTAAAAAGTCAACTATAGGTGGTGGTGAAATTATTGAAAACCCGATTCTTTCTAACTTTAAAGAGGGTCTATCGATTTTAGAGTATTTCATTTCTACTCACGGTGCTCGTAAAGGTCTTGCCGATACGGCGTTAAAAACAGCTGATGCTGGATATTTAACACGTCGTTTACATGACGTAGCTCAAGATGTTATTGTTAATACAGTAGATTGTGGTACGTTACGTGGAATTGAAGTAAAAGCACTTAAGAAAAACGAGGAAGTAATCGAAAGTTTAGGGGAGCGCGTTTTAGGGCGTGTTGCGTTAAACGATATTATCAATCCTTTAAATTCTGAGGTGATTGTTAGTGCAGGAGAAGAAGTAATTGAAGCTCATTCAAAAGCTATTAATGCCGCGCCGATTGAGTCTATCGAGGTTCGTTCACCATTAACATGTGAAGCTAAAACTGGTATTTGTGCTAAATGTTACGGACGTAACTTAGCAACAGCTGGGATGGTTCAAAGAGGAGAAGCTGTTGGAGTTATTGCTGCACAGTCGATCGGAGAGCCTGGTACACAGTTAACATTAAGAACGTTCCACGTGGGAGGAACAGCAGGAAACATTTCTGAAACTTCAAGTATTAACGCTAAGTTTAAGGGTCGTCTAGAGATGGAAGACCTGAAGACAGTTAAAGGTGAAGACAACGAAGGAAATGCTATTGATATTGTAATTTCTCGTTCAACAGAGGCTAAGTTATATGATGTAAACACTGGAATTTTATTAACAACTAATAACATTCCTTATGGTTCAACGATTTATGTAGCTGATGGAGATGTAGTAGAAGAAGATACAACAATCTGTAAATGGGATCCATATAACGGAGTAATTGTTTCTGAGTTTACTGGTAAAATTGCTTACGAAGATATCGAGCAAGGTCAAACTTTCATGGTTGAGATCGATGAGCAAACAGGTTTCCAAGAAAAAGTTATTACAGAAAGTAGAAACAAGAAGTTAATTCCAACTTTATTAATCTACGGAAAAGATGGTGAACTTATTCGTTCATACAACTTACCAGTAGGTTCTCACTTAATGGTTAATGATGGAGAAAAAATTAAAGCTGGTAAAGTTTTAGTTAAGATTCCTCGTCATACATCTAAAGCGGGAGATATTACAGGAGGTTTACCAAGGATTACTGAGTTATTAGAAGCTCGTAATCCTTCGAATCCAGCTGTAGTATCTGAAATTGATGGAGTTGTTTCTTTTGGAAAAATCAAAAGAGGTAACCGTGAGATTATCGTAGAGTCTAAAACTGGTGATATTAGAAAATATTTGGTTAAATTATCTAACCAGATTCTAGTTCAAGAGAATGACTTCGTTAAAGCAGGTTTACCTTTATCAGACGGTGCAATTACACCAGAAGATATCTTGAGAATCCAAGGACCTTCAGCGGTTCAACAATACTTAGTAAACGAAATTCAAGAAGTTTACCGTTTACAAGGTGTAAAAATTAGTGATAAGCACTTTGAGGTTGTAATTCGTCAAATGATGCGTAAAGTAAGAATCCAAGATCCTGGAGATACTTTATTCTTAGAAGACCAATTAGTTCATGCTAGTGACTTTATTTACGAAAATGATCGTCTATTTGCAATGAAAGTTGTAGAGGATGCTGGAGAATCAGAGCACTTAAAAGAAGGACAAATCGTTTCTATGCGTGAGCTAAGAGATGAGAATTCTTTATTAAGACGTGAAGATAAAAATCTAGTTGTGGCTAGAGACGTAATGCCAGCTACTGGTACCCCTGTTTTACAAGGTATTACCCGTGCTTCGTTACAGACTAAGTCATTTATCTCTGCTGCTTCATTCCAGGAAACTACTAAAGTGTTAAACGAGGCTGCAGTAGCAGGTAAGGTAGATACACTTTCAGGATTGAAAGAAAACGTAATTGTTGGACACAGAATTCCTGCAGGTACTGGTATGAGAAGCTACGAGAATATCGTGGTTAGTTCATTAGAAGAAGATGGAATAATTTAATATTTTAAACTTTAACTATGTCAGAGCAAGAAAAAGGATTCAACATTGAAATCGACGAAAGTGTCTCAGAGGGGGTTTTTTCAAATTTGGCTATTATTAATCATTCTAGCACTGAATTTGTTGTAGACTTTGTCAGTATTATGCCTGGTATGCCAAAGCCAAGAGTTAAGTCTCGTATAATTATGACACCTCAACATGCCAAACGTCTATTAGTAGCTTTGCAAGAGAATATAGATAATTTTGAACAGGACAATGGTAAAATTCTTGATCAAAATAAAGCTCCTAACTTAGCTAGCCTTAATTTTGGCAATAAAGGGGAGGCATAGTAAATAGTTTTTAAGATAATACAAGGGCTCTACAGTTGTAGGGCCCTTTTTTATTTAATAGCATTGGGTGGTGGAGTTGTTTTAGTTTGCTAGGTGATATTTGTTGTTTTTAATAATTTAAGTTTTTTTCGTGTTCCACTTGAATATCTTCTTTTTAATGAGTTATATCATAAGTTGTTATGGATTTTAGTTGTTTTATCAAGGGGATTTGTTAAGTTGTAGTTGTTCTATCTATGTAGTTTCTCTATTATTTCTACTAGATGCTCAATTAAGTATAAATAAATTTTTCATTGTAAAGTAGATGTGCTATTTTTGCTAATCCACAGTAGTGTGGAGTATTGAACAAAGTCTGTATTTTTAAGGGACCTAGTCACTTAATTAAAGTAAAGTCATATGAAAGAAATTACAAAAGAAGTTTATCTTAAATGGTATGAAGAAATGCTATTTTGGAGAAAGTTTGAAGACAAGCTTGCCGCTTTATATATCCAACAAAAAGTAAGAGGGTTCTTACATTTATACAATGGGCAAGAAGCTGTTTTGGCAGGAGCTTTACACGCAATGGATTTGTCGAAAGACAAAATGATTACAGCATACAGAAACCACGTGCAACCTATTGGTTTAGGTGTTGATCCACGTAGAGTTATGGCTGAGTTATTAGGGAAGGCAACTGGTACATCTCAAGGTTTGGGAGGATCAATGCATATTTTCTCTAAAGAGCATAATTTCTATGGAGGACACGGTATTGTAGGTGGACAAATACCTTTAGGAGCAGGTTTAGCATTTGCAGACAAATACTTTGACCGTAAAGCAGTAACTATGTGCTATTTTGGAGATGGTGCTGCACGTCAAGGATCTTTACACGAAACTTTTAATATGGCCATGAACTGGAAATTACCAGTTGTATTTATTGTAGAAAACAACGGATACGCTATGGGTACTTCAGTTGAGCGTACTGCTAACCACTCTGATTTATGGAAATTAGGTTTAGGTTATGAGATGCCAAGCCAACCAGTAGATGGAATGAATCCTGTTAAGGTTGCTGAGGCTATGTATGAAGCTATTGAAAGAGCTCGTCGTGGAGATGGACCAACTTTCTTAGAAATGAAAACTTACCGTTATAGAGGACACTCTATGTCGGATGCACAACATTATCGTACTAAAGAGGAAGTTGAAGAGTATAAGAAAATTGACCCGATTACTCAAGTATTAGACGTAATCAAGGCAAATAATTATGCTAGTGAACAAGAAATTCAAGCTATAGATCAACGTGTGAAAGAGTTGGTTTTAGAGTGTGAAAAGTTCGCTGAGGAATCGGATTACCCAGATACCAACGTTATGTATGACGTAGTATATGATCAAGATGATTATCCTTTTTTATCACATAGATTATAATTAATATTATGGCAGATATAATTACAATGCCTCGCTTAAGCGATACCATGACAGAAGGTGTTGTTGCAGCTTGGTTAAAAAAAGTAGGAGATAAAATTTCAGAAGGGGATATTCTAGCTGAAATTGAAACAGATAAAGCAACAATGGAATTTGAGTCTTTTTACTCAGGGACTTTGTTGTACGTAGGTTTAAAAGAGGGAGAAACTGCAGATGTAGATACACTATTGGCAATTATTGGTCAAGAAGGTGAAGATATTTCTGCTATTATTCAAAATGGCGGAGTTGCTCCACAAGAGCAAGCTGCTCCTAATGTCGAAGCAGCGCCAGCTGCTGAAGTAGTAACTACAAAAGAGGCAGTTATGCCAGAAGGTGTGAAAGTGATCACAATGCCTCGTTTGAGTGATACTATGACAGATGGAACAGTTGCTTCATGGCTTAAGCATGTAGGTGATGTTGTTGAGGAAGGAGATATCCTTGCAGAGATTGAGACCGACAAAGCTACTATGGAGTTCGAAGCGTTCGAATCAGGACACTTACTATACATTGGTGTTAAAGAGGGTGAAACTGCTCCAGTGGATACAATATTGGCTATTTTAGGTCCTAACGGAACAGATGTTAGTGCTATTGTTGCAAACGGTGGAGTTGTAGCTCCTAAGGAAGAGACTACTGTAAAGGCTACTGCTGAAGCAACGACTCAAGAGCCTGTGGCTGTTGTTGGATCTGCGACAGAACAAACAGGACGTGTTTTTATTTCTCCATTAGCTCGTAAAATTGCCTTAGATAAAGGAATTACTTTATCTCAAGTTAAAGGTTCGGGTGAGAATGGTAGAATTATCAAGCGTGACGTTGAAAACTTCGTAGCTCCAGTTGCTCCAGTAGCAACAAAAGCTGCAGTTACTACGCCTGTAACGTCTACTTCAACTAGTGATGTTAAACCTTTTGCTATTGCAGGAGAAGTTAATATTGAGGAAATTAAAAACTCTCAAATGCGTAAGACTATTGCTCGTCGTTTAGCGGAGAGTAAATTTACTGCGCCTCATTACTATTTAACTATTGAAATTGCAATGGATAATGCAATGGAAAGTAGAAAGATTATCAATGCATTACCTGACACTAGAGTATCTTTCAATGATATGGTAGTAAAGGCTTGTGCAATGGCTCTTAAGAAACACCCACAAGTAAACAGCCAGTGGAGAGATGATGCAACAGTAATTAACCACCATGTAAATATTGGTGTAGCTGTAGCTGTAGAGGATGGTTTAGTGGTACCTGTATTACCATTTACCGATCAAATGTCTCTTACAAGTATTGGTACTAACGTAAAAGATTTAGCTGGTAAAGCAAAGTCTAAGAAGTTAACTCCAGCTCAAATGGACGGAAGTACTTTCACTGTATCTAACTTAGGTATGTTTGGAATTCAATCTTTTACTTCTATTATTAATCAACCAAACTCTGCGATTTTATCTGTAGGAGCTATTGTAGAAAAACCAGTAGTTAGAGATGGTCAAATAGTAGTAGGTAATACAATGACAGTAACTTTAGCTTGTGATCATAGAACAGTAGATGGAGCTACAGGAGCTCAATTCTTACAAACTTTAAAGAGTTTCATTGAAAATCCAGTGACAATGTTAGCTTAATTTTAATTAGCTTTATAATATTAAAAAGCCCGTTTACAAAACGGGCTTTTTTTATGGGATCTCTACCAAGACTTATGTTGTTATAATTTGGTAGATTTTTGTATTTTTGAACTAAATTTATGGACTATGAGAATTATTATTGTATTAGTGTTTTTTATGAGTTTGCTTAGTTGTGGTACTAAGAAGGGCATGTACCTTTCGACTAGTATTTCTAGTGAGGAATTGATAAGTAAAGATTTATACTATCTTACTAGTGACGAGTTATTAGGGCGTGAAGCAGGTACTCAGGGGGCTGATCAAGCTAGTAATTACCTTATTAAGGAGTTAGAGGCCAATCACATTAAACCGCTATTTAAAAGTTATAAAGATACGTTGAGCAATTATGCCAATTCTTGGAATGTAGTTGGTGTTCAACCAGGTAAGGATAATAGCCTAAAAAATGAAATTATCGTTTTAGGTGCACATTTTGATCATATAGGGATTGTTAAACCTATAGAGAATGATTCTATTGCCAATGGAGCTAATGACAATGCTAGTGGTAGTGTTATTTTGTTAGACCTAGTAAGACGTTTAAGCGGTATGGATAATAAAAGAACTATTGTTTATGCTTTTTTTAATGCAGAAGAAAAGGGGCTTTTAGGAAGTGAGCACTTGGCCTTGAAGATGAAAGAAAACGGCTTAAACGTTGTCCTAATGCTAAACTTTGAGATGTTAGGTGTACCTATGGACCGTGAATACATTACCTATGGTACGGGTTTAGAATTAAGTAATTTATCTGAGTTAATCAATGATATTGCTCAAGAGCAATTAGTGGGAGAATTACCTCTTGCAAAAGAATATAATTTATTTAAGCGCTCTGATAATTATCCGTTTTATAAACATTTTGATGTGCCAAGTCATACTTTTTGTTCTTTTGACTTTGAGAATTACCCGTACTATCATCATGTCTTAGACCATGCGGAATTAATGGATGTTGCTTTTATGGCTAGCCTTAGTGAAAAGATGGCTAAAGTTATAAACAAGCTTGTGAATATGCCACAAGGAAATATTAGAAAATTTTAGAATGAAAAAAATTATAGTTACTGGTACAAGTAGAGGGATTGGTTTAGAGGTTGCTAAGCAATTAGCTAAAGCAGGAAATCAAGTTTTAGCTCTTTCTCGAAAAGTAAATCAAGAATTAAAGGCTACAAGTGGAGTTAGTTGTCTAAGTGTAGATATTTGTAAAGAAGAAGATTTAAGTAAAGTAGCTGAGTTTATTACCCAAAAATGGGATGGTGCAGTAGATATTTTGATTAATAATGCTGGACAAATTGTCAACAAACCATTTGAAGAGTTAACGAGTGAAGACTTTCAAAGAGTGTACCAAGTGAATGTATTTGGAGTCGCTCGCTTGATCCAAATTTGTATTCCATTTTTAAAACCACAAAGTCATGTTGTTACTATCAGTAGCATGGGTGGTGTTCAAGGAGTAATGAAATTTGGTGGTCTAGCTGCATATAGTTCAAGTAAAGGGGCTGTTACTATTTTAAGTGAGCTTCTTGCTGAAGAGTATAAAGAAAAGGGAATTTCCTTTAATGTTATTGCTTTAGGTGCTGTTCAAACTGAAATGTTAGAGGAGGCTTTTCCTGGATATCAGGCGCCTTTGTTACCTGAAGAAATGGCAGAGTTTATAGTAGAATTTTCCTTAAATGGAAATAAGTACTTTAACGGAAAAGTTTTACAAGCTTCTAGTTCAACCCCATAATAAAATAATTTGATTACTGTTTTAAAACCATATTTACCACCTGCTGCTTTGGAGCCTTGTTTTGAACTTATAAAGCATTATAACGTTCATTTAAAGATTGTAAATGAGAGAGTAACTAGGCATGGAGATTACACAAGGACACAAGATGGACATCATTTAATTACTGTGAATTCTAATTTGAATCCTTACAGATTTTTGATGACATTAATCCATGAGATTGCTCATTTGGTTGCTTACCAAAAATATGGAGGTTATATCAAACCCCATGGGCAACAATGGAAAGGTACCTTTCAATTACTTATGTTGCCTTTTTTGAGGCCAGAGGTATTTCCAAATACCTTACTTCCTTTACTTGCAAATCATTTTAGGAATCCAAGTGCTAGTAGTGATACAGATGAACGTTTGTCCATTGCTATGCGTAGGTATGATACACAGGATAAAGATAGTGATCAGTGTTTTATTTACGAAATTCCAATTGGCAGTCAT
Source organism: Myroides sp. LJL115 (assembly GCF_054871665.1). Classification (NCBI taxonomy): domain Bacteria; kingdom Pseudomonadati; phylum Bacteroidota; class Flavobacteriia; order Flavobacteriales; family Flavobacteriaceae; genus Myroides; species Myroides sp. LJL115. The sequence goes on from NZ_JBTXLS010000018.1 coordinate 21,691, forward strand.
TTTAAGACCTATAATGGGAAGATTTTTAAGCGTGGTCCATTACGTGTGAAAAGATTCGAATGCTTAGAGGTAAGTAGTGGACGTGTTTATACATTCAAAGCAAATGCCGAAGTACAAATTTTAAGGCATTATGTTGTAAAAAGATAATTTTATTTATGAGTTCAAATTATTATGCCATAGTTATGGCCGGAGGGGTAGGCTCTCGTTTTTGGCCAGTTAGTACACCTGCATTTCCCAAACAGTTTCACGATATGCTTGGGTCTGGACATACGCTTATTCAAAAGACATTTAATCGACTTGCTCTTTTAATACCTAAGGAGAATATTCTTATTCTAACCAATGAAAATTATCAAAATATTGTCAAAGAACAATTGCCTTTTGTAAGTGACGATAATATCATTTTGGAGCCAGCAATGAGAAATACAGCACCTTGTATTTTATATGCTGCTATGAAGATTTATAAGATGAATCCAGATGCAGTTATGGTTGTAGCACCTAGTGATCACTGGATCGAAGATGAAATGCAATTTGTTTCCAATTTACAGCGTACATTTGATATTTGCGAGCGTGATCAAGTTTTAATGACTTTAGGTATCTTACCCACTTTCCCTAATACCGGTTATGGTTATATTGAATTCAATAAGTTAGATTCAAGGCCTATTAAAAAAGTAGTTCAGTTTCGCGAGAAGCCAGATTACGTTACTGCAAGGAAGTTTATTCAAAGTCGTCATTTTTTATGGAACTCAGGAATTTTCGTTTGGGGTGTAAGAGCTATTTTACAAGCTTTTGAACAATACCAACCCGAAATGTATGCCTTATTTCAATCAGGATTACAATCGTATAATACGCAAGAAGAAAAGTCTTTTATTGAGGATAATTACGCAAATGCCCAAGATATCTCTATTGACTATGCGGTGATGGAGAAGGCAAATAACGTGTATGTTCTACCTGCAACTTTTGATTGGAATGATTTGGGTACTTGGGGATCATTACACGATAAACTACCAAAAGACGCTAGTGATAATGCTATTGTAAATGCCCAAGCTTTTTGTGAGAATGCTACCAATAATATCATTCGTACTGACAAAAGTAAATTGGTAGTCATTGATGGATTAAATGACTATATCATTGTAGATAGAGAAGATGTTTTGCTTATTTATCCTAAGAAAAAGGAGCAAGAAATAAAGAATGTTTCTCAAGCAATTGAAGCTAAGCTAGATAAAAATAAAGAATAAAAAAAGTCTCCAACTTGGAGACTTTTTTTATTTTACCATATCTCTCATGGCCTGACGTACCATTCTAAAGAGTTCTGAGGAGTATACAAAATCGACTACATCTTCATTGTCTGTTTGTATAATTTGTTTATTATTTCCTTGCCATGCTAATAGCCCATTTTTTAAAAATACAATATGTTCTCCAATCTCTAATACAGAGTTCATATCATGTGTATTAATAATGGTTGTTATGCCATATTCATGTGTTATTTTTTGAATTAAATTATCAATTACTATTGCAGTCTTTGGATCCAAACCTGAGTTAGGTTCATCACAAAATAGATATTTTGGATTGTTTACAATAGCTCTTGCAATAGCAACCCTTTTTTGCATTCCTCCTGATATTTCAGAAGGCATTTTTTTATTTGCATTAATAAGGTTTACTCTATCTATTACTTCATTAACCCTATGGTCGATTTCTTCTTGGGTTTTATTGGTAAACATCTTTAAAGGGAAAGCAATGTTCTCCTCCACTGTTAAGGAGTCAAATAATGCACTTCCTTGGAATACCATTCCAATCTCTGTTCTTAGCTCTCTTTTTTGTTGTACACTTAGTTCTCGGTAATTTCTACCATCAAAACTAATGCTACCAGAATCAGCCTGATGAATTCCAAGTAAAGTTTTTAAGAAAACAGTTTTTCCTGAACCACTCTGTCCAATGATAAGATTGGTTTTACCTGTTTCAAACACGGTTGTGATACCCTTTAAAACTTCTGTTCCATTAAAGGATTTACGTATGTCTTTTACTTCAATCATATCTAATTAGTTAATAAAAGAGAGGTTAATATATAGTTTGTTAGAATGATAGCTACACTTGTCCATACAAATGAGGTTGTACTAGCTTTTCCAACTTCTAAAGCTCCACCCTTCATGTAATATCCAAAGTAAGCAGGTATTGTAGCAAGTAATAAGCCAAATACTGCTGTTTTTAGAAAGGCATAGGTAATATGAAAGGGAATAAAAGTATCCTGTAGTCCCATTATGAATTGTTCCGAGGTAACAAAGTTCCCCATTACACCTCCAAACCAACCTCCTAGTATACCTAAGAACATGCTTATTCCAATAACAAAAGGATATAATAAAACTGCTATTACTTTAGGGAATACTAAGTAGTTTAATGAATTTATTCCCATAACTTCTAGAGCATCAATTTGCTCGGTAACTCTCATTGTTCCTATACTCGAAGTAATAAAAGAACCCATTTTACCTGCCATAATAATTGAAATAAAAGTAGGGGCAAATTCCAATATAACACTTTGTCTTGTAGCAAAACCAATTAAATATTTTGGAATAAGTGGATTTGTAAGGTTAAGTGCTGTTTGAATTGCAACAACTCCTCCTACGAAAAAAGATAAAAAGCACACTATCCCTAAAGAACCGATGATAAGATCATCTATTTCTTTGAATATTAATTGCTTCATAACCTTCCATTTGGTCATCTTGCTGAAAATTTCTTTTAGCATTAGGAAGTATTGACCTATATTTTTTAAAGCTGATTTAATCATAAAATGAAAATAATGGCTAAAATACCAATTAGTAACGAGTTTTAAGAATTATAGACTAAAAAAACATTTTTTTTATCTTTTGTTTTATTTTGCTCCAACGATATTTTCGTATAAATTCCCCTTGGTTTTTATCTACTAAGAAAGCTTGATTTTGATTCTTAGCTTGGAAATATCCTTTGAGATAATCTATAAATAAAAGTGGTTTTTTCTTTTTACTTGCTAATTTTAAACCAGCAATAGTTGTTATTATCAAACCATAGCGAAGTCTATAAAAGCTATTACCTTGTTTATATCTAGCCGTTTTATCATAGTTGGCACCTGTGGGCTTCAAGTGTTTAACTTTAAGGTTTTCTAAAGTAATTACTTCCCAGTTAAAGTATCTTGCTAGTAATTCATCCACTGTATCCCAACCCATTGCAGCTTTAAGACCTCCTATTTGTGTAAAGCATTGCCTTCTATATGCTTTAAAGGCACCTCTAATATGATCTTTATCGGTTAAGTTTTCCAATATCCATTGATTGTTTTGTTCTATATAAGCAAATCCCCCAACTAATCCTGCTTTTGGATTGTGCTTAAATTCTTGCATTACTTTTTCGAAATAGTCATGAGGTAGTATTAAGTCAGCATCTAACTTTACTATGACATCTACCTGTTGTATATCCACAGTTTGTAAACCAAAGTTAAAGGTATGTATTACTTTACTGCCTGGTAAGTGTTTGGAAGAAGTTGAGCTCTTATGTAAAGCACTAGCCCAGGGATGTTCAAGGCAAAATTCTTTTGCTAACTCTAGTGTATTATCATTAGAATTATCATCTACAATTATTAAGCGTTTTGGTAAGAGGCTTTGCGCTGCTATACTATCCAAAGTTTTTTTAATAAAATTTTGTTCATTATAAGCAGGCATTATAATAATGTAGTTCATGGATTATGTATTTTGTAGATTTATACAAAGTTATCAATTTTTGTAGTTCGGATGCTTTAGTAAACTATATTTGTAGTATTACCAATACTTGATCCTTCAATGAAAAACAATAGTGCCACAAAACAAGCCATTCTATTCACAGGTATTAATTACCTTGGAGTTGTTTTTGGTATACTTTCTACGGTATTAATTTATCCATTGGATAAAGAGATGCTTGGTATTATTCGATTTGTGGATGCTTGTGCACAGGTAATGTTCCCCATTATTGTTTTGGGGAGTAGTCATGCCCTGATTAATTTTTACCCTACTTTAAATCCCTATTTACAAAAGAAACTTTTTAGTTTTAGTTTGTTGGCTTTAGGGAAAATGAGTTTGCTCTTAGGGATTGTGGTATTTAGTATTTATTGGTTTAATACTCAAGAGGATCTTAAGTATATGTTCTTGGGATTTCCCTTGGCCATAGCCATGGCTTATATTGATTTGTTTCGAAGGCAAGCTACTAATTTACACCGCATAGCATTTGTGACTTTTTTTGAGAAAATTATTCCCAAACTCACTCTGCCATTTGCTTTTATTTTAGTTCTTTTCTTATCTTGGAATATAATTGATGCTATTTGGGTTTACATCCTAAGTTACTTTTGTATCCTTGCCATAGTTGGCATTTATGTTTTTAAGCATTTTAATTTTACTTGGCATAATCAATACAGCGATCTTTTTACGCATTTGTCAAAACCAGATTATTATTGGTATAGCTTTTTCGCCTTTGCAGGAAGCCTAGGACAATTCTTTGCCTTTAGAGTAGATTCTTTAATGATTCCCGCTTTTTTAGGTTATGAGCAAAATGGAACCTTTAATATCGGTGTTACTCTTGCTTCGGCTTTAGCTATTCCAGCTACAGGTGTATTTGCAGTATACGCACCAGTGGTCTCTGACTTATTAAAGAATGCTAGATTACGAGAACTTAATATAAAACACAAAGAGGTAGCTCGGGTTTTGTTTTTTATAGGCATGTTGCTTTTTAGTTTAGTCTTGGTAGGGATAGAACCTTTCTTTAAGCTTTTGCCTACTTATGATAATTTAAAAGACTCTTTACCTATTATCTATCTATTGGGGATAAATGTGGTCATTAATATGTGTACGGGATTTAATACGGAGATTATTTCTTATTCTAAATACTATCGCTTTAATTTACTATCCATTATTGTATTGATGGTTTTAAATATTAGCTTGAATTTTTATTTTTTAAGTTATACAGATCTTGGTATTGTTGGAGTAGCAATCGCTTCACTAATTTCTATGGGTTTATTCAATGTGGTGAAGACCTATTTTATCTATAATAAACTCAAGCTTTGGCCTTTTGATAGAGACTATCTTTACTTGTTTATTTCTATGATGGCCATTGTAGGTGTTGTTTACTTCCTACCTTTAGGTACTAATTACTGGATCGTGTTTCTAGGTAAAGTAGCTTTAGTATTTTTAGCTAATTTGCTACTTGTTTTTTACACTAATTGGTTAAAAAGTATAAAGAGTTATTTATGCAGTTTTTTGGGTAGATTCGTGCATAGGTAGAGGAGTAATCTCCGTGATATTATTCTTTTTTGTGGAACTTTTACTTAGTAAAAGAATAGTTATCAAAATACAGCTACTTCCTAAATAATCCATTAAAGTGAAGGCTGTATCTAAAAAGAATACTGCTATAAAAGTAGCTGCAAGAGGTTCTGCGCATGCCAGTAAACTAGCTTTTTGTGGACCTATTATCCTTACTGCATTTAAAAACATATAGAAAGGAATTAACGTGCCAAAAATTACAATAAACACCACAGCAGTAAAAACCGGTTTACTCCATTGTATATCTACTGTATAAGGGGTAAAATATATCCCCATAGATACAGAAGCAATAAGCATAGACCAGCTGATAACACTTAAGGGATCATATTTATGTAATAAATTAACTGGCATTAAAGTATAGCATGCCAAAGCCAATGCAGAAGCTATACCCCAATATAAAGCCTGTGGGCTTATAATCAAAGTATTGATATCTGCATGAGTAACTAATAAAAAGGTACCAGCCACAGCTAAAGTAATCGCCAGAATTTCTTGTGATGAAGGAGCTTTTTTATTCCTTAATGCTAAGTATATGGCTATAAACACAGGTCCCACATATTGTAAGACCGTTGCTGTTGCTGCATTGGAGTGTAAGATGGTCACAAAGTAGGTATATTGAACACTTAGCATTGCTATAATACTAAATGCAATTAAGCTTGTGACATCTCTTTTATTGGACCATATCTTCCAAATATTGGGGTTTTTAAAGCTAATACTAATTACAAGGAGAATCAATGCACTAATCAACATCCTTGTGGTTACTAACCACTGAGGAGTAAAATCTGCCTTTATAAATAGGAATTGAGCGAATGCTCCTGAAACACCCCACAAAGTTGCTGAAAAAAGTGCAGAGACAAAGCCAAACCACCTTGAGTTACTTATGAACCTTATTTTTTCCATTACAATAGTTTATATGAAAATACGCAATTTATTAGTCTAATTACCCAAAAAACAAAGGCATGTTTTTTATTTAATCTTTTACTTCTTGTTTGTAGAGCTTTATTCGGTACATAATGGTAATAAACAAGAATAGAATCAAGATCCCATATCCATAGGCTAAATGGTTTTGGGTTTCTATAGGATGTACACTAGTTAGTAGAAAGCTTGTAAAAGAGGTAATAAGGTACACCAATCCACCCATCAATCCACCTGCTAATCCTGCGTTTTTTGGAAAAAAGAGCATGGTTGTACTAAAGAAACTTGTGAATAACATACTAGAAGCTGCATGTATAATAAAGGCAAAAGAAATAAGTAGGATTAAGTTTTGTTGCCATATTCCTATTAAAATTAATAAGCTAACTGCTGTGATTTGTAAAACACTAGGCTGTAAAATTCTTTTTTCAAAGTCTATATTCATTCTTCTTTTACCTAGTATACCTCCTAACATCCAAGCTACTCCTAAAAGCAAGGTACAATTTCCAATGGTAATAGCATTATAACCAAAGGTGTTTCCGATAATAAATGGCCCAGAGATATTAAAAGCCATTGCAACAGAATAGGCAAGTCCTAAGATGCAAATACTACTGATAAAGCTTTTGTTTTGGAGCATTGATTTATAGAGTTGTAAGGTAGTTACAAGATCAAAGGATTTTTTTTGTTCTAAACTTTCTCCACTAATTAGTAGTTCTAAAATTAACAATAGACCTGAATAGATTGCTAAGAAGTAAAAATTAGCATGCCAAGAGAAGATTTGTTCTAGAAAACCACCTAAGAATGGCGCTAAAATAGGACCACAAGACCAAATGATAGTGAAGTAGCTCAAATAAGATACACTTTTTTTACCGGGGTATATATCTAAAAATATTGCTCTAATGGCTACTACTAAAACAGAGATAGCAAATCCTTGGAGTACCCTAAGAGCGCAAATCCATATAATATCTGTGGTTTGTGGGATTAGTATATTAGTTATAACAAGTAGAGTTAGACTTATAAGACGTGGTTTATATCTACCGATGTTATCGAGTATAGAGCCAATAAAAAGCTGAGCGATTCCATAACTTAATAGATAACAGCTTAGGGTTATTTGTATGTCTTCTGCTGAGAGGTTTAAACTACTTGCCATAGTAGGAAAAGAAGGAAGGTAAATGTCGGTTACAAAGCCGGAAATAGGAATAGTAAAGAAGGCTAGAAGAGTGGCTAATTTCTTTCTACGCTCACTGGATTGTTGTAACATGTATAAAAGGATATTTTTTTGAATTATTTGCAAAAGTAGTGAATATCCTTGGTTTGTTTAAGGTTTGGACTAGATACAAAATAATATAGGGGTTGTCTCACAATTGAAGACAGCCCCTTTTTTACTTAATAAATATCGTGCTTTACTTAGTATAATTCAATTATTTTATCTGAAATATAAATTATACCTAATAATTTACTCCTGAATGACAGCTAGGTAACCTTTATGAGATAGCCCCTATATTATCATAGTAAGAGGAACTTACATTTGGTATACAAAAGCATTGATATTCATTCCTGCGCCAACGGAAGCAAAAAGTAAAATATCTCCTTGTTGTAAATCATGGTTTTCTAATTGTTTTTTTATAATCATATCATATAAAGTAGGTAAGGTCGCAACGCTACTATTACCTAGCATTTTAATATTCATAGGCATAATGTCGCTTGGCATGCTAAGTCCATATAGGTTGTAAAAACGTTCTACAATAGCCTCATCCATTTTTTCATTAGCTTGATGTATCATTACCTTTTTAACCCTATTAATATCTATACCGCTTTTGTCCATACATTGCTTCATGGCTAATGGCACTTGGGTTAGGGCAAATTCATAGATTTTTCTACCAAACATTTTAATGTATTTCGTAGAAGGATCTAAATCCTTATTATAGGATTTGTCGTAATGGATATAATAGGCTTCTTCTAAGGTGTAACTAGCATTACTTAGTGATAATATGCCACCTGGTTCTTGGGTAGCTTCAAAAATAGTAGCTCCTGCACCATCGGCGTAAATCATTGAGTCTCTATCGTGTGGATCTATCACTCGGGAAAGAGTTTCCGCTCCAATAATCAAGCAGCGTTTAGCCAAGCCAGATTGAATAAAAGCATAGGCTTGTATTACACCTTGCAACCACCCTGGGCAGCCAAAAAGTAAATCAAAGGCTACGCAGTTAGGGTTTTGTATTTTCAAATTATGTTTTACTCTTGAAGCTAAACTTGGTACAATATCCGATTGAATGGTGTTGCCTTTAATATCTCCAAAATTGTGAGCAAAAATAATGTAATCAATTGTTTCAGGGTCAATATTGGCATCAGCAATTGCTCTTTGACTTGCAATTGTTGCAATATCCGAAGAAGTTAAGTTATCTTCTACATATCTTCGTTGTTCAATACCTGTTATTTGTTGCAGTTTGAAGGCTATACGCTGGTTAGAATCTTTTAGCTTTTCTCCGTTTTCATCTCTAAAGTCAAAGTTATCAAAGTCATTATTAGTGATGACTTTGGTTGGGATATAACAACCAGAGCCGGTAAGTTTAATGTTCATTATTGGTGTGTTTGGTTAATTTAGGGTAAACTTAGTTGTTTACATTGGTAAGTATATAAAATTATTTCACAAAATATTCGAAAATATTTTAGTTTTATAGTGTTTTTGTGAATTTAGTAGTGAAATGAATTTTTAGTCTTTTTTTATATATTATGGCTATATGTTTTGGAAGTAAAAATGCATTTATGCAAAAAGGATTATGCTTTATTTTTAGTTTGGTTCTTTTTATAAAGGTTTCTTTACTTTAAAAACGCTTAGGTCGTTTCTATATTGCCTTATAACTATGTACTATCTTTACTTTATTGTGAAGTTTGTAGTTATCCTAAAGATATATATTCAATAGATTTTGGCGATATTTGTAACTTCTATGTAAAAGAAATTTGCTCTTTTACACTCTTAATTTTCATACAGTTTTATATTTTATGTTTGGCAAGCCTACAGAAGATTGGTATTTTAATGCGCTTGTAGATATCTACGATAGATATTTACAACAAAATCAAATTAAACAAAGTTATATAGAGCTTTTAGGTTTATTAGAACGCTTCTCCAAGCAAGTTGTGGCTAAAGAAACAATAGTATTTAGTAATTTATTGAGCCGCTTAAACTTTATTATAAATACTTACCAAACCTCTAATGTAATCCATGAATTAAGATTGATTGAAAAAGATATTAAAGGTATTTCGGACTTAGAGTTAGCAGATTACTTTATTACTTATTGGAGTGATGTAGCGCTTTTTATACAACAAGTCTATAGAGTACCCCTGCCATTTATTGTTCAAAATCGGATAGAAAATAATCCTTTAAGATATAGAAAACCTACCATTACTTTTCAAAGTTCTTTGAATCATCTTAAGGTTGTTTTTGATCACAAAAAAGTAGATGTTTTATATTGTTGTGCAATTGAAGGTAGTTCTAAAGATTATTTAGTTGTTCATTTACCCACGGATTCTTTTGGGATCCCCGTTTTTACAACAGATTATTTTTGGCAAGGTGCTTTGTTATATTTAATAGATGTAGGAGTAGATACAAATGGACATTTGCATGCAAAATTAGTAATATTAGAGCCTGACTACTTGATTGATGTTTCCTCTATTGCAGAGTGTTTCCAGGATTATGGACAAAGTGCATTACACTTTTTGAAGAATAAACTTCAGTTGCCTTCCAATACTATGTATCTACTCTTGGGGAACTTTGCCAATCTTGTCATAGATCAGGTTATAGGACAACCCTCCCTAGAAACCGTAATTGGGTTTGAAGAATTATTCCATAAACATTTTCTGAACTATCCTACAGAACATTTATTTTGTGAGGACATTTCTACCTATGACGGATTTATGAACTACCAGGGGTTATGTCAGATGCATTATACTACTATTGTCAAGGTAGTGACCAAAGACTTTAGTTATTACGGCTTAAATAATAGGGAGGCCATTAATTTAGAGCCTTCATTTTTGAGTAATATTTACGGTATACAGGGAAGATTAGATGTTTTGCATCAAAACGACAGCTCTACAGGAAAGAGTGTTATTGTAGAGTTAAAGTCTGGCTCTGTACCGTATCCCGATAAGATGACTAATGTAAAAGAAAACCACAGTAGTCAGTTATATATGTATTTTTTAATGCTTTCTCAAATTAAGGGAATAAGTTTGTCTGAGTTAACTAAAGGCCAAAGTATAGACGGTTTTATTTTTTATAGTAAAGTAAGTAAAGGGAACTTACGTTCTGATCATATTAGCATAAGTAAAATTCAAAGTATATGTCAAATGCGAAATGACATATTAGTCAATGAGCATATTTTGCAAAGTGGTCAGGTAAATAAAATAATTGGCTTAATTAGAAATATCCATGGGGATCATCTAATAAAAAAAAATATAAACACAAAGTTTAAAGCAATTCTTGAGAAGCAATTCGAAGAGCTTACTACCCCAATATTTAAGAGTAGTCCACTAGTGCAAAGTTACTTTTGGAGTTATTTAGGTTTTATTGCAAAAGAGCAGTATTGGAGTAAATGCGCTGGTAGCAAATCAGATGCCTCTATTTCTTTAGCTGGTATGTGGAATAGGACTTTTGAGCAAAAGGTAGATAGTTTTGGTATTATGTATAATTTGAAGATTATACATAATTTGGTAAACACTGCTAAAAAGGCAATCGTATTTGAGATACAAAGTTCATCTGAGTTATCTAGCTTTAGAGTTGGGGATGTTTGTGTTTTGTATCCTTTTGTTGATAAAGGTCACAATCCTACCAACTATCAAATTTTTAAGTGTACTATCGTATCTATTTCTCTCACCCGTGTTGAGGTAGAGTTACGTTTTCAGCAAAATAATCTTCAATATTTTGATAAATACTCTCAGTGGGCCTTGGAGAGAGATTTTATGGATTCTTCTTTTTCAGGTATGTATCAAAATTTATATCGTTTTGTTATTGCTAATGCACAAAAACAAGCCTTATTATTAACAACTAGAAAGCCCTTAAGAGGTAGAAGTTATGGTTATGTAAATAATTATCTATCTATTGAGCAAAATAGAATCTTAAATAATATGTTGTCTTGTGAAGACTATTTTGTTTTAAATGGTCCTCCAGGTACAGGTAAAACTTCTCATATCATAAAAGAATTTGTAAGAGAAGTACACAAAGGGAGTAAAGCCAGTATTTTGGTCTTAGCCTATACTAATCGAGCGGTAGATGAATTAAGTGAAGCAGTATTAGAAGCTTTACAACCAATGGATTTACCCAAAGGGAAGGAGTTTATTCGTCTAGGAAATACTCTGTCTTGTAAAAAGCAATATCAAGATTATTTATTGTCTAGTATTTTGGAGAAGAGCCAAAGAGATAAACATTTAACAAGGGCTGATTTATCTTCTATCATAAAAGAGCAGAGGGTATTTTTGAGTACTGTTTCTAGTATTACCTCAAAGGAAGATTTATTGAAGTTTAAAGCCTTTGATTGGGTACTAATTGATGAGGCTTCACAAATTTTGGAGCCCCAAATAATAGGACTATTAGCCCATTGCAAAAAATTTATTTTAATTGGAGATCACAAACAATTACCAGCAATTGTATTGCAAGATGCTGAGCAAAGTAAAAGTAATAATACCATGTTAGAGGGTATAGGCCTTTTTAATAGACGAAATTCTTTATTTGAAAGGTTATATCATTTTTGTAAGGATAATAGTTTAGATTATGCCTATGATACTTTAACCTTTCAAGGTAGAATGCATCACGAAATTAGTGACTTCCCAAATCGTTTATTTTATGAAGGAAAACTTCAAGTTGCTTATAGTCTACCAAATTTAAGTGCATCAGTAAAAAAGGATCTCTATAGACAAGTCGCTGACTTGCCTTATACCACTAAAGAAAGGCATTGGTGCTCTGTGGCATTAGCAAGGCATAGAGTTCTTTTTATAGATGTACCAATAAAAGAGCAAGATCTAGAAAAAACAGCCCAAGGTGAAGCCGATATGGTTGTTGAGGTAATCCTGCGTTTAATACGTCTGTATAAGGAAAATAATATAGAGTTAGATCTTAGTAAAAAAATAGGAGTGATAGCTCCTTTTAAAAATCAAATAGCATTAATTTATAGAAAACTACAACAAGCCAATGTTGCTAATGCAAATCAAATAACCATAGATACGGTGGAAAGGTTTCAAGGAGGACAGCGTGATATTATTCTATATACTTTTAGCGCTGTAAATAGCCAACAATTAGAAGCTTTAATTAATTTAAATGATTCTTTGGATGTGGATAGAAAGTTGAATGTTGCTTTAACTAGAGCAAAAGAACAATTAATCTTAATAGGTAATGCTAGCATAGTAGAGCAAGACCCTCTCTATGGTAAGCTATTGGAAGATATGAGAAGTAAAGATAGTTTTTATACCGCTTTATAATTGTTGATAACTCTATATTTTTGTTGATAACTATATTTTTGCTTGTGTATAACTCTATTTAAATAGTTAGTAATCTGTGAATAACATTTTAAAGATTTATTTTATTTTTGATCGCACATTTAGTTAATTCGCTGATTTATAACTATTTTGGTTATGTGTTTTGTTGATTTTATTGCGATTTAAAAAAAGAAATCCTATATAAGCCACAATAAGAAGTTATCCACAATAGTGTTGATAACTATAAAAAAACTCGCCTTCCACAAAGTAGAAGGCGAGTCTGTTTTATATAGTAATGATACTACTAGTTCTCAGCATCCATATACACTTCAATCGGTGCACATGAGCAGATTAAGTTTCTATCACCATAAGCGTCATCAATACGTCTTACTGATGGCCAGAATTTATTTCCTGCTACAAATGGTAATGGGAAAGCAGCTTTTTGTCTAGAGTATGGTAAATCCCAGTTATCAGCTGTTAATAATGCCAATGTATGCGGTGAATTTTTTAATTCGTTATTTGGATTTTCTAAAGTTGCTTGTTCGATTTCTTGTCTAATTGAAATCATAGCATCACAGAATCTATCTAACTCTTCTTTACTTTCACTTTCTGTTGGTTCAATCATTAATGTACCAGCAACAGGGAAAGAAACAGTAGGAGCATGGAATCCGTAGTCGATTAAACGCTTAGCGATATCTGTTACTTCAATTCCTTTTTCTTTGAACTCTCTAACGTCTAAGATCATTTCGTGAGCTGCACGTCCTTGCTCTCCTGTGTATAGGATAGAGTAGTGCTCTTCTAAACGAGCTTTTAAGTAGTTAGCATTTAAGATAGCTGTTTGTGTAACTTTCTTAAGCCCTTCTAATCCTAACATTGTGATATAACCGTAAGAAATCAAACAAACTAATGCTGATCCGTAAGGTGCAGCTGAAATAGCAGTGATTCCATTTTTACCACCAACTTTTACTAATGGATTTGTAGGTAAGAACTCTACTAAGTGTTCTGCAACACAAATTGGTCCAACTCCTGGTCCTCCACCTCCATGAGGAATAGCGAAAGTTTTATGTAAGTTTAAGTGACAAACGTCTGCTCCAATGTTAGCAGGGTTAGTGATTGCAACTTGTGCATTCATATTAGCCCCATCCATGTACACTTGTCCACCATTGTCATGGATGATTTGTGTAACTTCTTTAATAGCTGACTCATATACTCCGTGAGTAGATGGGTAAGTTACCATTAAACAAGATAGATTGTCTTTGTGTTGTTCTGCTTTAGCTTTTAAGTCTGCTACATCAATGTTTCCTTCTGGAGTAGTTTTTGTAACAATAACTTTCATACCTGCCATTGCTGCTGAAGCTGGGTTAGTCCCGTGAGCTGAAGCTGGAATCAAAGCAATATTTCTTTGGAAGTCTCCTCTTGAGTGGTGGTAAGCACGAATAGCTAATAAACCAGCATATTCCCCTTGTGCTCCAGAGTTAGGTTGAAGTGTTGTACCAGCAAAACCAGTAATTACACTTAATTTATCCTCTAAATCATGTAGCATTTGTAAATATCCTTGTGCTTGATCAGCAGGTACAAATGGGTGAATATTGTTCCAAGAAGGGCTGCTTAAAGGTAACATTTCTGCCGCTGCATTTAATTTCATTGTACAAGAACCTAATGAAATCATAGAGTGGTTTAATGCTAAGTCTTTACGCTCTAATCTTTTGATATAACGCATTAACTCTGTTTCTGAGTGGTAAGAGTTAAATACATCATGTTGTAAGAATTTAGATGTACGTTTTAATTTAGCAGGTATTTTACTTGTTGCTTCGTCTAATTGTTCAACAATAAAAGCTTCTTTATTTAATGCTTTAGCAAATACAGCGATAATAGCGTTGATGTCTTTTAACTCAACTGTCTCATTTAAAGAAATAGAAAGTGTATTGTCATCAATGTAGTTAAAGTTGATTTTGTTCTCAAGAGCTAATGGCTCGATAGCTTTTCTATCTGCTTTAACTAAAATAGTATCGAAGAAAGAAGGGTTTAATTGCTCAACACCTAATTTTTCTAAGCTATTAGCTAAAGTAACTGCCTTAGCGTGTACTGAGTTTGCAATAAATTCTAGACCTTTTGGTCCGTGGTATACTGCATAGAAACTAGCCATTACAGCTAATAATACTTGAGCAGTACAAATGTTTGAAGTTGCTTTTTCACGTTTAATATGTTGCTCACGTGTTTGTAAAGCCATACGTAATGCAGGGTTACCATCAGCATCTTTACTCATACCGATAATACGTCCTGGCATGCTACGTTTGTATTCCTCTTTAGTTGCAAAGTAAGCAGCATGAGGTCCACCGTATCCAAGTGGAATACCAAAACGTTGTGTAGTACCTACAACAACATCAGCACCCATTTCTCCTGGAGGAGTTAAGCTTACTAAAGAAAGAATATCAGCTGCTACAGCAACTTTAATGTCTTTAGATTTAGCCGTATGGATAAAATCAGCATAATCTGAAACTACACCATGTTTTCCAGGGTATTGTAAGATTGCACCAAAGAAATCTTCACCAAAAGTAAAGTCTTCATGGTCACCTATTACTAATTCAATCTCGAAAGGAGTTGCTCTAGTTTGTAGAACAGATAAAGTTTGTGGTAGTATTTCGTTAGAAACAAAAAACTTATTAACGTTATTCTTCTTTTGATCTCTTGTACGAACGTCAAATAAAAGAATCATTGCCTCAGCTGCAGAAGTAGATTCGTCTAATAAAGAAGCGTTAGCAATTTCCATACCTGTTAATTCAATTACAGTAGTTTGGAAATTTAATAGAGCTTCTAAACGACCTTGTGCAATTTCAGCTTGGTAAGGTGTGTAAGCAGTATACCATCCTGGGTTTTCAAATACGTTGCGTTGAATAGCAGCAGGGACAATCGCTTCATTGTATCCTAAACCAATGAAAGTACGGAAAATCTTATTTTTGTTACCTAATTCCTGAATGAATGATAAATAATCATATTCAGTCATTGCTTTGGCAAGATTTAAATCTTCAGCTAAGCGAATACTCTTAGGAAAGGTTTCGTCAATTAACTGATCTATGTTATTAACCTTTACAGTCTTAAACATTTCTGCCAAGTCCGTATCACGAGGACCAATGTGTCTTAAAGCAAATGCATTTGTTTTCATTTTGGGCAATATAATATAAGTTGTGTTTAAAGTACACAAAAATAGCCATTAATATGACAAAACTAACAATATTACTATTATTTTTGAAAAGTAATTATTAGTTGTTGTCAAAGCGAAATTATTCTTATGAATATGTTAAAAAACAAAATAGTTAGACTATATTTAAATGGAAGTATTCACGTTTCCTTAGCGGTGTTTGCTTTAATTCAAATGACTTTTCATTTTTGTAAACTTCCTTTTGACCCTATTGTATCTTTAATGGGGTTCGCAGGAACCGTGTTTTCTTATAACTTTATTAAGTATAGTGCCTTAGTTTATAACAGAGTAGGGAATTTATCTTTTAATTTAAAGTTCATCTGCTTGTTAAGTATAATTTGTTTTTTGGTTTCAGCAAGTTGCTTTATGATGCTGAATAATAATGCCAAATTAGCAAGTATATTAGTATTCTTAGTGACTTTGTTATATGCTATACCCATACATAGATCTGTATCTAATTTAAGAAATCTTGCAGGGCTTAAAGTGTATATTGTTTGTTTTTCATGGGCAATGATAACTTTGATTATTCCTGTACTTAATGCAAATCATTCTATTGACTTAGATATTGTTATAAAATTTATCCAGCGTTTTATACTTGTTTTAATTCTTATCGGTATATTTGAAATTGTGGATATGTCACATGATTCAAAGCAACTTAAAACTCTCCCACAAACCTTAGGTATCCCACAGACAAAGATTATATTGTCTGCTTTACTTTTACCTTTTTTCGTTTTAGAGTTTTTTAAGGCTAATTTCCAATCTATCCAAGCTTATAATAATATAGTAATACTTCTTGTAACCTTATTCTTTATTTGGAGAGCAAGTCCCAAACGAAGCCAAGTCTACACTTTGTTTTGGGTGGAGAGTATTCCGATTATTTGGTATTTGATAGTAGTGTTAGAATCTGTTGTTGGCATATGAGATAATAGAATGTGAAAAAATAAAATAATAATTATGATTGAAATTTTATCTGCTGTAAAAGCTGATGGGAACATGGTTTTTGTAATGAATAAGGATTTTAAATCTCATCCTAGTATAAATCCAGCCTTAGAGGGCTTTGTACAGGATTTTATTCAAAGTGAAAAGAAGAAGGATTATGCTAAAATAGGAAGTAGTTACTATTTCTTTATCAAAGAAGATTGTGATTTAGAACAAATGCGTTTAGATGGGTTTTTTATTCGTCAAACCCTAGATAAAGACGTAGAGCAAATCAGTATTATTGGACAGGGGGAAGCAACTATCGCTTTAGCAGAAGGTTTAGCCTTATCCAATTATCAGTTCTTAAAGTACTTTAAGGATGCAAAAAGCAAAGAATATGCACTAGATAAAATATATTTAGTAGGTAACTTTAATGACAAACAAATAAAGGATCTAAATAATACTATTTCAGGGGTTTTTTGGGCGCGTGATATGGTAAATGAACCAGTAAGTTTTTTAACTGCAACTCAATTAGCTCACCAAATTAAGGCTTTAGAAAAATCAAAAGGTTTAAAAATTAATGTGCTAGATAAGGAGGCTTTAGAAGAATTGAAAATGGGGGGCTTATTAGCTGTGAATAAAGGATCTGTTGAACAACCTACTTTTACTATTATGGAATATAAGCCAGAGAATCCAATCAATAAGGAGCCAGTTGTTTTGGTAGGTAAGGGAGTTGTATACGATACAGGAGGCCTTAGTTTAAAGCCTACACAAGGCTCAATGGATAGCATGAAAAGTGATATGGGAGGTGCTGCTTGTGTGGCTGGTGCAATTTATGTTGCAGCTTTAAATCAACTAGGTGTACATGTAATTGGTTTAATTCCAGCAACTGATAATCGTCCAGGTGGAGATGCTTATGCCCCTGGGGATGTTATTAAAATGTATGATGGTACGACTGTTGAGGTTTTAAATACAGATGCAGAGGGTAGAATGATTTTAGCCGATGCTATTGCTTATGCTAATCAATACCAGCCTAGAGTAATTATAGATGCAGCGACTCTAACAGGTGCAGCTCTAGTTGTAGCAGGAGACCTAGCTTCTTGTATTATGGGGAATGATAAACAAATTATAGGTGAGTTAGTTAATTCTGGGTTTAAGGTTCATGAGCGTTTATGTGAACTTCCTTTTTGGGATGACTACAAAGACTTATTGAAGAGTAATGTAGCAGATATGAAAAATATAGGGGGAAGATACGCAGGAAGTATAACTGCAGGTAAATTCTTAGAACACTTTGCTGAATTTCCTTATGTACATATTGATATAGCAGGGCCAGCTTGGATGGACTCTCCTAGAGATTACAAGGGAGTAGGAGGAACTGGAAGTGGAGTGAGAACACTAGTGAACTTTTTGGCTAATTACCAGGGTTAAGAAAATCAATAAAACAAAAAGGGGTTGTCTCACAATTGAAGACAGCCCCTTTTTTACTTAATAAATATCGTGCTTTACTTAGTATAATTTAATTATTTAATCTGAAATATAAATCATACCTAATAATTTACTCCTGAATGACAGTTAGGTAACCTTTATGAGATAGCCCCTTTTTCTATTTTCATTATTTTGTAGCTGAGCTAACAAAGTAGGTATTTTGTGTTTATTGGGGTTGGTTAGTCTTGCTATTCCATAATATAACCAAAGTTACAGCTACAAGAACTAGTACTAGGCCTAATGCACTATAAAGGCTGAAGTATTCGTGGAAGAATATACTTCCAACTACAACAGCAACTAAAGGTTCCATCGAACCAAGTATGGAAGTAATAGTACTTCCAGCATATTTAACAGCTAGTACTAAACATATATCTGAGATAAAAGTTGCGAAGAAGCCTAATAATAAAAGATTAATCCAATCACTAGCTAGATAAATAGGTTGAATTCCTGTAGTTAGTAAAGCGTAGAAAAAGAAAATTAGTCCTCCAGTGGAAAGTACATAGAATGTCAGCATTTCAAAGGGTAGAGTAGCTATCCTTGATTTATTCAATCCAACAATGTAAAGGCCATAAGTGAAAATGGTAATAGCTGATAATCCTAGTCCTTTAAGTAAAGCCGGTGAGCTTTGTCCATTAATACACATAAGGGCTACACCAATAAGGGAAAGAATACTTGCTAGTAGCAGTACAGGGGATTTCTTTTCTTTGAAAAACAAGATCATAACTGCACTCACAAATAAAGGATATAAGAAATGCAGAGTAGTAGAAAGTCCACTTGCTATATATTCATAAGAGTCTACTAGATATTTTGCCGTAGCAGCATAAAGTAATGCTAAAAATAAAATAGTTAGTAAATCTTTTGGTTGGATTTTCAAGCTTATCTTTTTATAGGCACAAACTGCACCCATGGTTATACTAGAGAAGAAAAAGCGATAAAATAAAATGGTAGGAACACCTATAGTTACCATATCCTTTGGACGCAATTCTTCTACCATTAAAGGAAGGCAGAAAAGAGGTACTAAACCAAACGTGCCAGAGGAAATTAAAGCGTAAATAATTCCTTTAAGATTTTTCATTATTGTTTAAAGTATTTTTTTGCAAATATAAACCAAGATTTTCGTTTGTTACTAGTACATATAAGACTAGTGAGAAAACTGTTATGTTAAAAGAATAATTTTGTTTGTTTTATTTAACGGTTTCTTCTGTTTAAATTTATTTTAAGTTATTATTTTACTTTACTTTAATTAAAATTATTACCGAAATAGTTTTATTACCTGTTAATAGTTGTGTTTTGTTTAAATAGTATGGAGTTGTATTTTTTAATAATGTTAAAAAATACATTGGTCTTTTCTACATTTATATGTACTTTTCCCTTTTTAAAACTATAAATTAACCATTATGAAATTTAAGATTTGTTGGACTAACATGGCTACTAAAGGAATAATAGGAGTCGCACTATTGTTTAGCACATGGTCTAATGCACAGGGATCTGACCCAATTATTGAGGCAATTGTAAAAGAAGCTAGTGAGAATTCTCACCTAGAACAATATGCCTTTGAGTTAATAGATGTAATTGGACCAAGACTTGTAGGTACTCCTCAAATGATGCAAGCCCATAATTGGGTAGTAGATCAATATCAGGATTTAGGATTACAAGCGCGCAATGAGCAGTATGGAACATGGAAAGGCTGGGAAAGAGGTACATCAAATGTTACCATGCTTTCACCAAGGATAAAATCTTTAGAAGCTACCCAATTGGCTTGGAGTCCATCAACTGCTAAAAATGGTGTTAGTGGGGAAGTAGTAATTTTAAAGGATGTAGACAACCCAGAGCAATTTGCTCAATGGTTAAAGACCATCAAAGGAAAGTTTATAATGATTTCTCTATCTCATGAATCAGGTCGCCCTGATCACCAATGGAAAGAATATGCAACTAAGGAGTCTTATCAAAAGATGCAAGAAACCAAAAAACAAACTATTGAAGATTGGAATAAGCGCATAGAAAAGACTGGTTATACTAGTAGAGAATTACCTCTTGTTTTAGAGCAAGCTGGAGCAGCAGGAATTGTAATGTCTTATTGGACTGGAACAATGGGAGCCAATAGAATTTTCTCTTCTATAAGTGAGAAAATACCAACAATTGATATTTCAAATGAAGATTATGGTTTATTGTATCGTTTAGCTCAAAATGGTAAAGCACCTACAATCAATGTTAACGTACAAAGTAAAGATTTAGGAGAAGTTCCTACCTTTAATTCTATCGCTGAATTTAAAGGAAGTAAGTATCCAGATCAGTATGTAGTTTTATCTGCTCACTTAGATAGCTGGGATGGAGGAACAGGGGCAACCGATAATGGTACAGGAGTTATCACTATGATGGAGGTAGTTAGGATATTGAAAAAAGTATTGCCTAATCCTAAACGAACTATTTTAGTTGGAAATTGGGGGAGTGAAGAACAAGGTCTGAATGGTTCTCGAGCTTTTGTAGAGGATAATAAAGATATTCTTCCTAATATTCAAGTACTCTTAAACCAAGATGCAGGAACAGGTAGAATTGATTATTTACCAGGAGAAGGATTTTTACATTCTTACGCCTTTATTTCCGATTGGTTATCAGGGGTGCCACAAGAGCATAAACAAGCTTTACAAACTAATTTCCCTGCAGCTCCTTCTGAAGGAGGATCCGATCATGCAGCATTTGTTAGCGAAGATGTTCCAGCTTTCTTTTTAAACTCGACAGAATGGGGATACTCTGATTACACATGGCACACTAATAGAGATACCTATGATAAGATTGTGTTTGATGATGTAAAAAGTAATGCCATTTTAATTGCAATTATGGCCTATAAAGCAAGTGAGCAAGAAGAGCAAACCTCCAGAGAGAAAATTGAGCTTCCTACCGATGCACAAGGTAATAAAAAGGCTTGGCCTACCAGTAAAGGGCCTAAAAGAGCCTTTAAATAGTATAAAACCTATCCAATATTAGGATAATTTTTTTCACATAAAATTATCTTAAATAACAATATAGTATACGGCTATAATACAGTTGTTAGTAGTGTATAGTTTGTTTTTATGTGTTTTTTATGATTAAAATTTAATTAATTATTTATTTTATTGTGAAGTTGTTTTTTTATTTATTTGTAAGTGAAAGAGTATTTGTTTAATTTCCGCCTCGCAAACTAAACCTTAAACTATTAAAATATGAAAATTAACGTAGAGTTAAGTACACAAATTCGTAAAAGCGTACTAGCTGTAGCACTTTTATGTGGATCGGTTGTCCTAGCACAAAATACCAATCCAGTTATAGATGCTATTATTAAAGAAGGAACAGAAAATTCCCATTTAAAAGAATATTCTTTTGAACTTTTAGATGTTATTGGGCCTCGTTTAGTAGGTACTCCAGAGATGATGCAAGCACATAACTGGGTAATTGATAAATATAATGACCTAGGGATCGATGCTCGTAATGAAGAGTATGGTACTTGGAAAGGTTGGGAAAGAGGAACCTCAGAAATAACTATGTTAACTCCTAGAGTGCATTCTATTGAAGGAATGCAGCTTGCATGGAGTCCTGCGAGTAAGAAAAATGGTGTTGAAGCAGAAGTAGTAATTCTAGAAGACTTTCAAAATAAAGCAGAATTCGAAGCTTGGTTAAAAACAATCAAGGGGAAAATCGTCATGATATCTATGCACCAAAAAACTGGAAGACCAGATCATCAGTGGAAAGAATATGCTACACCAGAGTCTTATCAAAAGATGGTAGATCAAAAGAAAGAAGATACTAAGAACTGGTCTAATCGTATTAAGAATACAGGGTATACTGCAAAGACTCTTCCTCGTGCATTAGAAGAGGCAGGAGCTGTTGGAATTGTAACTTCTAACTGGAGTGGAGTAGTTGGAGCTAATAAAGTTTTTGCTGCTCATACAGATAAAATTCCGGCAGTAGATATCGCTTTAGAAGACTACGGTTTACTATACCGTTTAGTTGAGAATGGTAAAAAGCCTACTATTAAGATCAATACAAAGAGTAAAGATCTTGGTACAGTAGCTACGTATAATACAATTGCTGAATTCCCAGGGAATGAGAAGAAGGATGAATATGTAGTTTTATCTGCTCACTTAGATAGCTGGGATGGTGGAACCGGAGCAACCGATAATGGTACAGGAGTTATTACCATGATGGAGGCAATGCGTATTTTAAAGAAAGTATTACCAAATCCAAAGAGAACAATATTAGTTGGTAACTGGGGTAGTGAGGAACAAGGGCTAAATGGCTCTAGAGCTTTTGTAGCTGATCACCCAGAATTACACGATAAGATTCAAGTAGTTTTTAACCAAGATAATGGTACAGGTCGTATAGCTAACATATCAGGTCGTGGTTTTTTACATTCTTATGAGTTTTTAGGAGATTGGTTATCTAATGTTCCTAGCGAGTATAAAAAGGATTTACAAACAGATTTTCCAGGAAGCGCTATAGGTGGTAGCTCGGATCATATCTCTTTTGTAAGTAAAGATATTCCTGCTTTTATGTTAAGTTCATTAGGTTGGGGGTATGGAAACTATACATGGCATACTAATCGCGATACTGCAGATAAGCTAGTGTATGATGACCTTCAAAATAATGCTATTCTAATTGCAATCTTAGTTTATATGGCTAGTGAGCAAGAAGATAAAGTAAACAATGAAAGAGCAGTTTTACCTTTATTAAAAGATGGAACTCGTTTACAGTGGCCAGAGAGTAAAGGGCCAAAGCGTACTTTCGACTATTAATTTATTAAGGCTTTTATAAAAAGTATATATAAATGTGTTGTAAAAAAAACAGCTTGTAGACTTATACAAGCTGTTTTTTTTTATTAAAGTAAATTAGCTCTTTTTAGTAAAGGATCTACCTTAGGTTCTTTCCCACGGAAATCAATATATAAGTCCATTGGATGTTTTGTTCCTCCTTGAGATAAGATGTTTTCTTTGAATTTAGTAGCCACTTCTTTATTAAAGATACCTTTTTCTTGGAAGTATGCAAATGCATCTGCATCTAAAACCTCTGCCCACTTATAACTGTAGTAGCCTGAAGAATATCCTCCTTGGAAAATATGAGAAAAGGAAGTACTCATTGCATTTTGCTCTACATCTGGAAATAATGCAGTAGATTGGAATTGTTGTACTTCAAAATCTTTAATACTTTCAATTTTACTTGGATCTTGGCTATGGTATCCCATATCTAGAAGACCAAAGCTTATTTGGCGTATAGTTGCCATTCCTTGTTGAAAAGAAGCACTTTGTTTGATTTTTTCGATTAATTCCATTGGAATTACTTCTTTGGTTTGATAGTGCTTAGCAAACAGTTCTAAAGCTTCTTTTTCATAACACCAGTTTTCAAAAATCTGACTAGGAAGCTCTACAAAATCCCAATAAACATTTGTTCCAGACAAGCTTGGATAAGTTGTGTTGGCTAACATACCGTGTAGGGCATGACCAAATTCATGGAATAGAGTTGTCACTTCATTGAAAGTTAAAAGCGAAGGTTTTGTTTGAGTAGGTTTAGTAAAATTACATACTATAGAGATATGTGGTCGATTATTTTGGTTGTTTAAAATATATTGACTCTTAAAACTAGTCATCCAAGCCCCATTTCTTTTACCTTTTCTAGGAAAAAAGTCTGTGTATAGAAGACTGATATAGTTATTATCTGAGTCGAAAACTTGGTAAACATCTACTTGCTCATGATAAGTGTCGATGTCTTTTGCCAATTCAAATTTTAACCCAAAAAGTTTATTTGCTACAGCGAAAGCCCCTTGTAATACATTCTCTAAAGAGAAGTAAGGCTTTAAAATTTCATCATCTAAATTAAAGCGCTTTTGCTTTAGTTTTTCTGAGTAATAAGCTGTGTCCCATTTTTGTAGGGTGTCAATTTGATCTAATTCTTTAGCAAATTGAGTTAATTCTTCTACTTCCTTTAATGCTGCTGGCTTAGCTTTTACTAATAGGTCATTTAAAAAGTTCAATACTTTTGTCGGATTTTGAGCCATTCTTTGCTCTAAAACGAAATCTGCATGCGTAGGATAACCAAGTAGGTTAGCTCTTTGATGACGTAAGTTGACTAACTTAATAACATTTTCTTGATTGTCATGTGCATTATTTTGAAATCCTTTCGCTCCTTGGGCTATGGCTAATTCTTTTCGTAGTTCACGGTTGTCCGCATAGGTCATAAAAGGGATATAGCTAGGATAGTCAAGAGTAAAGACCCATCCTTGTTTACCTAAGTCTGAGGCGGTTATTTTTGCCTGTTCAATCTCTGTAGCTGGTAAACCACTTAAGTCTTTTTCATCAGTGATATGCAGATGATAGTTATTTGTTTCAGCAAGTACATTTTGACCAAAGTCTAAAGAAGTAGTTGCTAAATCTGTATCGATTTTTCTTAAGGTCTCTTTTTCTTGATCATTTAGCAGTGCACCATTACGAACAAAGTCTTGATAATTCTTATTCAATAAAGTTTCCTGCTCCTGTGTAAGAGTTAAACTATCCTTTTGCTCATAAACCGTTTTTATCCTTTTAAATAGATCTTCATTTAATGTAATATCATTGCTGAATTGTGTTAATAGCGGAGCTATTTCCTGGGCAATTTCTTGCATTTGGTCATTAGTTTCAGCAGAGTTGAGGTTAAAGAATAAATTAGAAAGTACCTCTAGATGCATCCCTGTGAAAGCAAGAGCTTGTATGGTATTCTCAAAAGTTGGCTGTTCTTTATTCTCTATAATTTGATTGACTTCTAATTTTGCTTGTGTAATAGCATTGGTAAAAGCTTCTTTGTAATCTTGTGTTTTTATCTCACTAAAAGGAATGCTTTCCAATTTAGTTTGAAAAGGTTTATTTAAAATTGACATGTTTTTAAAAAAATTAAATAGGTAATAGTATAAAAGTAAGGATTTTTATAGAAGTAAGCTGTTAAAGGATTGGGAATATTTCTTGTTTTATAGCCAAAGGAGAATTGCTCAGAAGGTGTTTTTTTGTTTTGTGCAAAAGCTATAATTTTGGTGTACATAAAAACATTAAATTATGTCTATTATAAGTCAAGAGGACCAAAGTCTTTTAAGAGAGCAAATTCTATTAGCTAATAACCAAGGTAGCTTAACCAAGGTACAGTTAGATATCTTATTTAAGCACAATTTATTTAACATGTTTGTGCCAAAGCAGTATAACGGCTTAGAGTTAGATTTTATAAAGGCTTTAGAGATCCAAGAATCCCTAGCTTATATTGATGGTAGTTTAGGATGGACTACTACTTTATGTAGTGGTGCTAATATGTTTGCGGGTTACTTGCAACCAGCGGTATGTGAGGATATTTTTTCAAATCCTAAGGTTTGTTTCGGGGGAAGTGGCAAAGTAGGAGGTATAGCCCAGAAAATAGGAGAAAAATATATTGTAAATGGTCAATGGAATATTGTAACAGGCTTGGAGCACTCCACTATCTTTACTGCTAACTGCCAAATTATTCAAGATGGTATAGTTTTGAAGAATCCTGATGGGAGTGATTTATACCGCTCTTTTTATTTTTTTAAAGATGAAATAACCATTCATAGAAATTGGGATATGATTGGATTAAAGGCTACAGGTAGCCATGGTTTTAGTGTTAAAGATGTTCAAGTAGGGGAAAACCGAGTGTTTAGTATTGTAAAACAGGCTAGTTTTAATACAAATGCTATTTATCGTTTTCCGTTTTTTAGTTTTGCACGTTTTACTTTAGCTGTGAATCATTTGGGTATGCAACAAAATTTTTTAGAACAAGCAAAGAAATACTTTTTAGAACTGCCTTCTAATCCTTATTTAGAATTGCATTTGTCTGTTGTGGATACGATAGAGTCTAGTGTGAAACAACATAGAGAAGCATTTTATTCTCTTGCTCGTGTAATTTGGGATAAGGTGCAAGATGATATTAGTTTTACTAAAGAAGATCAAGTTAAAATTAATACTTTATGTAAAGATCTTGTCTATGAAGGTAGGAATAGTTTAAGCCAAGTTCTCCCTTATTTAGGACTAGAATTATGTAGACGTGACTCCCGTCTTCAACTTATCTATAGTGACTTAATTACCGCTTGTCAGCATAGCTTATTTATAAGAGATCAATGTTAGGTATAAATAAAATAAGCTCGACTAATAGCCGAGCTTATTTTATTTAAAAATCAGTAATCTTCTTTTGTAAGTGAGAGGATTTACTGCAAGAAAATAATTATTGTTTTAGGTCTTGAGCTGCTTTTAATACTGCTTGTTTTAGAACTTCTTTATATGCTATCATTTTGTCTAATAATTCTTGGTTTTGACTAGCAAGAATTTGTAAAGCCAAAAGACCTGCATTTTTAGCTCCATTTAAAGCTACAGTTGCTACAGGAACTCCTCCAGGCATTTGTAAGATAGATAAAACACTATCCCAACCATCTATAGAGTTGCTTGATTTTACAGGTACTCCAATAACTGGTAGTGGGCTCATAGAAGCTACCATTCCTGGAAGATGAGCTGCTCCACCTGCTCCAGCAATAATAACATTGATCTGGTTTTTATGTGCATTGGTAGAAAAGTCAACTAGTTTTTCTGGAGTTCTGTGTGCAGATACAATATCAACTTCTACATCAACACCAAATTCTTTGATAATATCAATGGCATCTTTCATGACTGGCATGTCAGAAATACTACCCATTACAACGGCTATTTTCATAGTTTATTTACTTATAACTTGGATTGTTTGTTTTACTTTTTGTGCAATTTCTCTTGCGCTTTGCATATCTTGGTTAACGATAGTAACATGCCCCATTTTTCTAAATGGACGTGTATCTCTTTTTCCATATATATGTGGAGTTACACCTGGAATACTTAATATTTCTTCCATTCCTTTATAGTGAACTTGGCCAGTATAGCCTTCTGCTCCAGCTAGATTAACCATAATACCAGCTAACTTGCTTTCTGAGCTACCTAAAGGTAAATCCAAAATTGCACGTATGTGTTGTTCGAACTGAGAAGTAAAGCTAGCCTCTATGCTGTAATGTCCAGAGTTGTGTGGTCTTGGTGCTACTTCATTAACTAAGATATCATCTTGGTTAGTTTGAAACATTTCTACAGCTAATAATCCAACATGATCAAAACATTGAGAAGCTTTTAAAGCTACTTGAATGGCTTTTTCTGCAACTTCTTTATCTATTCTAGCAGGACATATAACATACTCGACTTGATTTGCTTCAGGGTGGAATTCCATTTCTACTACAGGGTAAGTAGTCACTTGTCCACTAGCACTTCTAGCTACAATTACAGCTAATTCATTCTTAAAAGGAATCATATTCTCTGCAATGCATTCTCCATCAGCAAGAGTGTTTAAGTCCTCTATACTGCGTACCACTTTTACGCCATTGCCATCATATCCAAATTGGGCAGCTTTCCAAACAAAAGGAAGGGCTATTTGCTTGTCTAAAATACTCTTTTTTAGTGCTTCAAGATTTTCAAAGCGCGTAAAAAGAGCTGTTGGAATCTGATTCTCAATATAGAATGCTTTCTGTTTTGCTTTGTTTTGAATTAAACGAAGTGTTTTTGCTGAAGGATATACTTTAACTCCTTCTGCCTCTAGTTTTTCTAAAGCATCTAAGTTTACATTTTCAATTTCAATAGTAAGTACATCTACTTGTTTTCCAAAGTCATATACCGTTTTGAAATCCATTAAATCTCCTTGCTCAAACTTAGTTGCACCAAACTGTGCAGGTGCATCTTTGCTAGGATCTAAGATATAAGTTGCTATATCAAATTTGCGGGTTTCACTAAGTAGCATTTTACCTAATTGACCCCCACCTAATATTCCTAAACGGAAATCAGAGGAAAAGTAATTCATTGTGTCGTTGTATAGTTATGTTGCAAAGATACTTCAAAAAAGTAAAAAAATATAGCAATGTTACAATACCTTCTAAAGCTTAATATAATTTTTAGTTTGATTTTTAATTTGTTAATTTTAAAAGGAATGTTTAGGAAGTCTTAGATTTGTTGGAACTTATTCCACAAAGGTAGGTTGGTGATAGATAACATTACTAATAAAAAGTTAAATAATCTTTTTAATCTATTGAAAAATAAACTATATTTGAAATAATAGCGGTTGCGTATCTCTTAGCATTAGCAGGGTGGATTCCTGCAACTGATACTTTATCTATCCTGACTTTTTTACTGATTTTCCCTTCTTAGAGATAGATAAGAATACAGGATGTAAATAGATAGATTAGCTTTTGAGGAGTTGAGGTGTTTTTATGGGTTGTCTTTGTAATCTAAGTGCATAGAAACCCTATCCTACTTAGTGTGGGAAATCAAATCCTTTAGGTGAAAAGTAATAAAAAAACTCTTTCTTTTTGTATATTTGCACTTTATCAAATTACAAAACAATGGAAATACAAGTTTTAGACAAGAAATTTGTACCCTTTATTTCAGAGGAACAGATTCAAACAAGGTTAAAGGAATTAGCTAGTGAAATAGAAGAGGATTTACAAGGAGAAGTGCCTGTATTCATTGGAGTGTTAAACGGATCTTTTATGGTGCTTTCAGATTTAGTAAAGCATTATAAAGGAGCATGTGAGATAAGTTTCGTGAAAATGGCTTCCTATATAGGAACACAGAGTACGAATCAAGTGAATCAATTATTAGGATTAGATATCGATGTAACAGATCGCGTAGTAATAATTATTGAAGATATAGTTGATACTGGAAATACAATAGTGGCTTTAAAAAAGCTGTTTGATCAACAAAGAACTAAAGAAGTGAAAATTGCTACGTTATGCTTAAAACCTGAAGCTTATGATAAAGACATAGTTTTAGATTATGTAGCATTTGAAATTGAGAATAAGTTCATCGTAGGATATGGAATGGATTATGATAAACACGGACGTAATTTAGCGGAGATTTATCAGATAAAAGAATAATTTAACAATACACTAAAAGGTAAACAATACAAAATGATTGCAATAGTTTTATTTGGAAAACCAGGTGCTGGTAAAGGTACACAAGCAGAATTTCTTAAAGAAAGATATAACCTGACTCATATATCAACAGGAGATGTTTTTCGTTACAATTTGAAAAATGCTACAGAATTAGGTAATAAAGCAAAAGCTTTTATTGATAAAGGAGAATTAGTTCCAGATTCAATTACAATTGATATGCTAGCAGATGAAGTTGCTAAGAATATGGATAAAGCTGGTTTTTTATTTGATGGTTTCCCAAGAACTATTACGCAAGCTGAAGCTTTAGAAGAATTACTAAAACAAAAAAACATTCGTTTTGTTGGTACTGTTGGTATCGATGCAGATGATGAGGTTTTAGTAGAAAGAATTCTAGAAAGAGGAAAAACAAGTGGTCGTAGCGATGATCAAGATGCGGAGAAAATCAGAAACCGTTATCAAGAATATAATGAGAAGACAGCTCCTTTAATTGATTTTTATACTAAAGAAAATAAGTATAATGCAATTAATGGTATTGGAGAAATCCATGAAGTAACAGAAAGATTAAATAATGTTATCGATAACATTATAAAGTAAGTTTTATACTAAAGGTTATTCAAAGTCCTGTTTATATAGCAAGACAAGTGGAAAAAAAACATCGATTATGACTGAAGGGAATTTTGTAGATTACGTAAAGATATATGTAGCCTCTGGTAAAGGTGGTCGAGGATCCACGCATTTACACCGTGAAAAATTTATTGAAAAAGGTGGACCTGATGGAGGTGATGGTGGACGTGGAGGACATGTTTACATTGTCGGAAATGAAGGCCTATGGACACTTTATCATTTAAAGTTTGCTAGACACATCAAAGCTGAACACGGTGGAGATGGAGGGAGTTCTCGTAGTACTGGTGCAGACGGTGCAGATCGTTATATTGAGGTTCCATTAGGAACAGTAGTGAAAGATAAAGAAACTGGTGAAGTACTTTTCGAAATTACTAAAAATGGCGAAAAGAGAATCGTAGCAGAAGGTGGTAAAGGAGGATTAGGAAACTGGCACTTTAGAAGTTCAACTAACCAAACTCCACGTTATGCTCAACCAGGTATTCCTGCCCAAGAGTTAGATATTGTTTTAGAATTGAAAGTTCTTGCAGATGTAGGTTTAGTTGGATTTCCAAATGCTGGAAAATCGACTCTATTATCTGTTTTAACTTCAGCAAAGCCTAAAATTGCTGATTATCCGTTTACCACTTTAAAACCAAACTTAGGAATCGTAGCCTATAGAGACTTCCAATCTTTTGTGATGGCGGATATTCCAGGTATTATTGAAGGGGCAGCCGAAGGTAAAGGTCTTGGACATTATTTCTTAAGACATATTGAAAGAAACTCAACTTTATTATTTATGGTTCCAGCCGATGCAGAAGATATCGTAAAGGAATATGAGATTTTATTAGATGAGTTAAGAAGATATAATCCGGAGATGTTAGACAAAGATCGTTTAATTGCTATTACTAAGTGTGATATGTTAGATGAAGAATTAATGGAGGAATTGACTCCACAATTAAATGAAGGGTTTAAAGACACTCCTTATCTTTTTATTTCTGCAGTAGCAAATAAAGGATTAGTAGAGCTGAAAGATAAACTTTGGCAAATGCTAACAAAATAATATTAGCTAGAAGCTATTAAAAGGGGCTGTCTCAAATGAGATAGCCCCTTTTTTGTGCTTTTAAGTAAAAAACACCATTATAATTATTTGAATTACAATCTAATATACTTAAATTAGTATAAGTAATTCAAGTAAATATGGCAAAGCAAGCACCACGTTATAGACTTTACGATCAGAATCAAATGAGTTTGATTCCTCATTCTTTGGAAGATTTCATTCCTGCCTTGCATCCAGTACGCATTGTAAATAAGGTTATCGATGAATTGGACTTAA